>NZ_DAOUCJ010000017.1 GCF_034432235.1 Thermoflexus sp.
GCTGGCGACGCTGATGTGCGGCGAGGGGCCCGTGCGCACCGCCATGGCCTACGCCCGGCGCACCGGCGCGGTCCACGCCAGCCTGCTGAAATACGCCAACTCCAGCGATGTCCCCTACGGGCGGAAAGATCACGTGGTGGGCTACGCGGCCATCCGCTTCGCCCGCGCGCCGGATCCCCCGCTGGGGGAAGAGGATCGACAGACGCTTCTGGAGATCGCGCGGGAGGCGGTGGCCCATGCCGTGCAGGGGAAGCCGCTTCCCGAGCTTCATGTGGACTCCCCATGGCTATGGCTGCCCCGGGCCTGCTTTGTGACCCTCACGAAGGGCGGCCACCTCCGGGGATGCCGGGGGGAGATCTGGCCGCGCTCGGACCTGGCCCATGCCGTGCAGCGGGTGGCGGTGCTCTCCGCCCTGGATGATCCGCGCTTCCCTCCGGTGACGGTTGAGGAACTGCCCCATCTGGAGTATGAGATCAGCATCCTCTCCCCGCTGCGGCCGGTGACCGATCCCGCGGAGATCGAGATCGGGCGGGATGGCCTCTTCATCCTGGCTGGAGGGCGCACCGGGCTGCTGCTCCCCCAGGTCCCGGTGGAGCAGGGGTGGGATCGGGAGACCTTCCTGCGGGCCCTCTGTCTCAAAGCCGGCCTTCCCGAGGATGCCTATCGCTGGCCGGATGCCCGCCTCTTCCGCTTCGAGGCCGAGGTGTTCGGGGAATCTTAGAAGACATCTTCGGGTGTGGCGTGAGAGTGGCGCTGTTGGATCCCCTGGATGGCCAGCGTGCGGATGATCTCGTTCAGGCTATCCACGATGGCGAATTTTTTCCACGCTGGCATGCGCCGGATCCATTCGATTTGCAGGGCCTCTATTTCAGGATGGGTATCCGAAACCATTTCCCCTTCCGTCGGGATCATCCGGGATCAGGCCGATGGCTTTCCATCCCGTGCTGGGTCTTCCATGATCCGATGGCGGTGGACCTCCTGGAGTTCCGGGCTTCGACATAACACCCCAATGGAATTTTGCCCCGAGATAGGCCTTTCAGCCAGCGGGCTGAATACCCACGTCATCGCGCTGGGAGGCGAAGGAGAGAAGGCGCAATGCCTGGGGATTCCCTGTTGCTGCCTATCTTCCAGGGCCTGAATTATACTTACTGCACATCCCAACCAAAGGATGAGGGAGCGGCACCATATGCGATGGGGCAGATGGCTGATCCTGACGCTGATCTGGGTTCTCAGCGGGCTTCCGGGTGCTGGCGTGTGGTCTCCTGCGCCCGGCGTTTCGGCGGCGCCGGATTGCTTCCTCCCCCTGGAAGATGGCCGGTGCCTTCCCCCGCCGATCCCGGCGGCTTCGGCGGCGCGGTCTGCCGTGCAGGCCCGGGCGGCTCCGGCTCCCCACGGCCCCTCCGTTCTGGTGAAGCGCAAAAGCGAGGTTCCCCCCGGCGCTTTCCGCGCGGGCCTCATGGCGGCCGGCTTCCCCGATGCTGAGGCCCTCGCCGTCCCCCGCTGGTGGCGGATCCCGGTGCCGCCGGGGCAGGAGCCCGAGGCGGTGGCGGAACGGCTGCGCCAGCGCCCCGACGTCGAAACCGCCGAGGTGGACCGTGAGGTTCGCATCGCTTTCACCCCCAACGACCCCTATTATGGAACTGACCAGTGGAATCTCCCCAAGATCCGCGCTCCACAGGCGTGGGATGTGATCACTGGATCCTCCGCGGTTTGGATCGCTATCGTAGATACCGGGGTGGACTATACTCATCCAGATCTGGCCTCCGCACGGCTATGGTTGGGGTGGGATTTTGTGAACAACGACAACAATCCCATGGATGACCACGGCCACGGCACGCATGTGGCAGGGATCGCCGGGGCGAACACGAACAACGGGGTTGGCGTCGCCGGCGTGTGCTGGGGGTGTGATCTGCTTGCAGTGAAGGTGCTGGATGGGGGTGGACAAGGCCAGGACAGCTGGGTTGCTCAGGGGATCCGATATGCTGCCGACTGGGGGGCGGCCTTCGGAAAGCGCACGGTCATCAACCTGAGCCTGGGGAGCCCATATTTCAGCAGCGTCCTCGCCGACGCCGTCGCCTACGCCCAGGGCCGGGGAGCTCTGATCGTGGCGGCGGCAGGGAACAATGGCGTCAATCAGCTGTTCTACCCCGCCGCCTATCCCGGGGTGATCGGGGTGGCCGCCACGGATTCCTCGGATCAGCGTGCGTCTTTCTCTAACTTCGGATCCCACGTGGACATCGCCGCGCCGGGGGTGAGTATCCTTTCCACCTATCCGGTCGCACTCACGCCACCCGGAGACTTGCCTTATGCGTGGGCCGATGGCACCTCCATGGCCGCGCCCCACGTGGCCGGGGTGGCGGGGCTGGTATGGTCCGCCCGGCCGGCGCTGACGGCGGACCAGGTGTGTGGGATCCTGCTCCGCACCGCCGTGGATCTGGGGAGCCCCGGCCGGGATGACATCTATGGATACGGCCGGTTGAACGCCGAAGCGGCGGTCCGCAGTGTGGTGCCTCCCCCACCCGGCCCGCCTCCCGGGCCCTATCGGGTGTATCTCCCGCTGGTGATGTCGCCGCCCTTCGTCTGCCCGTGAGGGGGGACTGGCGGCCGAACCCTAAGCCCGGCTATCCTTAGAGACGCCAACTTCCCTTGCGGTAAAGGCGCTCCGATGCCGCGACCCATTCTCCTCGTTCATGGTGGCGCAGGGACCATCCCGGAGGAGCGCCATGCGGCGGCGGTGGAGGGATGCCGCCGCGCCGCGCAGGCGGGATGGTCGGTGCTGGCCGCCGGCGGCTCCGCCCTGGATGCGGTGGAGGCCGCCGTGCGCGTCCTGGAGGATGATCCCACCTTTAACGCCGGGCGGGGCAGCGTCATGACCCGGGCGGGAACGGTGGAGATGGACGCCCTGATCATGGACGGCGCCACGCTGCGGGCCGGAGCCGTGGCCGCCGTCCGCCGGGTCCGCCACCCGATCGCGCTGGCCCGGGCGGTGATGGAGCGCACGCCCCATGGGTTGCTGGTGGGGGCCGGCGCCGAGGCCCTCGCGGAGCTGCTCGGGCTCCCCATGGCCGACGATGCGGAGCTGGTCGCCCCCCGGGACCGCGAGCGGTGGGAGGCCTTGCAGCGGAACGGCCCCCGGGATCTCCGGGAGGTCCTGGCCCAGGCCCTGGCCGAGCCGATGGACACGGTGGGCGCGGTGGCGATGGATGCGGCGGGCCATGTGGCGGCGGCGGTCTCCACCGGCGGGATCTCCAACAAGTGGCCCGGTCGGGTAGGGGATTCCGCCCTCATCGGCTGTGGCGCCTACGCGGACGATCGGGTGGGGGCGGTGGTCGCAACCGGGTGGGGAGAGACCCTCATGCGGGTGGTGATCTCGAAGACCGCCTGCGATTTCATGGCCATTGGGCTCACGGCCCGGACGGCGGTGGAAGCCGCGATCCGCCTGCTGGAGGAACGGGTGCAGGGCCGCGGCGGCCTGATCGGCGTGGATCGGATGGGGTGGATCGGGATCGCCCACAACACGCCGCACATGGCCTGGGCGTGGACGAATGGCGAGGACGAAGCCGCCGGGATTCGATGGTAGTCCCTACCGATCCGGGGGATCTCTCTCAAGCCCCATGGGGGCGACCGCTCCGGCGCCAGCGTCGTTCCATTTCCACGCTCAGGCGCAGGGCGACGCCGCTGAGGACCCCGGTGAGGTGCGCGGCGAGGTAGGGGGAGATCTCGACCTCACGCCCCAGCACCCGGGTTTGATAGAAATAAGGCGCCCAGGCCAGCACGCCCAGGTAGATCAGGAAGCGGCTGAGCCGCCGCCGCCGACGGCCGATCTCCCAGGCGGCCGGCGCGCTTTCCTCCATTGCGGCCGCCCGGGCCCGCAACCGCCATCCGCCCAGCACCCCTGTGAGATGCGCGGCCAGAAAAGGCAGGAACGGCCAGTCTTCCCCCATTGCCATGGCGGTCAGGAAAGGAGCCCAGACCAGCACCCCCAGCAGGATCAACCCGTTGCCCAGCCAGCGCCACTCCGAAGGAGTCAGAGCGATCCGCATTCAACCTCCACATTCCTCTGCGATTTTCGCAATAATTATAACATACCGTAGCGGGTTTCCTGATGCGCTTTTCCGGATCCGCCTTCTCATTCTCCCCGTATAATGGGTAAGCGCTGCGCGTGGCTCCCTGGCGGCCCTGGCCCGTTGTCGCTTCTGTGTGGGAAGAGGGATCCCCGTCGGGAGCGGGAACGCTGGTTCACCGTCGGAAGCCGTTCATCCCGAATGCGGGAAGAGAGATCATTGATGCGGCGATGGAAGGGCATCCTTGTGGCGATCGGCCCGGTCCTGGTGTTCGCCGGGCTGCCGGTGTTGCTCCTGGGCCCGACGCTGACGGGGGCCAGGACGCTGATCCCGGCCGACAACCTTTACGAGTGGCAGCCCTGGCGGTCGGCCGCGGAGCGTTTTGGGATCACCATCCCGCATAACGCGTTGCTTTCCGACCTGGTGCTGGAGAATTACGCCTGGAAGCGGTTTCTGGTGGCCGCCTTCCGGCGCGGGGAGCTCCCCCTGTGGAACCCCGATCTCTTCGCCGGGGCGCCCTTCCTGGCGAACGGCCAGCATTCCGCGCTCTACCCGTTCACCCTCCTCTTTCTGATCTTCCCGATCCCTCAGGCCTATGGCCTCTTCAATGCCCTGCAGCTTTTCCTGGCCGGGCTGGGGATGTATGGGCTGGCCCGGGCGTGGGGGCTGGGCCGGGCGGCCGCGACGTTCGCCGGGGTGGCTTACGAGCTGAGCGCCTTCATGGTGGTCAGTCTGGTGTTCCCGATGATCGTCGCCGGCGCGGCATGGCTCCCTTATCTGCTTGCGGCACTCCACGCGATGATCGAGCGGCGCCCTCTGCTCGGCCGCCCCGCGGCGCTGCCGTGGGCGCTTCTATCGGCCCTGGCCCTGGGGATGAACATCCTGGCCGGCCATGTGGAGATCACCTATTACACGGTCCTGGTCGGCGCCGGATACGGCCTGTGGGGAGCCTGGAAGACGTGGCGCCGCATCCGGGCGCCATCCCTCCCCGACCGTCTCCAGGCCCTGGCGACGCTGGGATGGGTTGGTCTCGCGCTGGGGCTGGGGTTCGCCCTCGGCGCAGCGCAATGGGTTCCCCTCTATGAGGTGGTGCGGGAGAACTTCCGGGAGGGAACGGCCACGCTGGAGCAGGTGCGGGGATGGGCCTATCCCTGGCGGCACCTTCTGGTCTTCCTGATCCCGGACTTTTACGGCAACCCCAGCCATCACGGAGTGCGGGATGTGTTCACCGGGGAGTGGGTGCCGTTCACGGTGAACGCCTACGGACAGCCCAATCCCAATGGGGCCTTCACCAGCCACTGGGGGATCAAAAACTATGTGGAAGGGGGCGCTTATCTGGGGCTCCTGCCCTGGGCTTTCGCCATCCTGGCCCTCGTCCGCTGGCGCTCCTCCCTTCGATCCCGCGCGCCAGTAGGGTTCCTGATCCTCCTGGCGGGGCTTTCGTTCTCCTTCGCCTTCGGGCTGCCCACCTACGCGCTGCTGTATTACGGCCTGCCGGGCATCAACCAGCTGCACTCCCCCTTCCGTTGGATCTGGCCCTTCGCCCTGGCGATGGCCGGGCTGGCCGGCGTCGGGTTCGATCAGATCATGCGCGAGGATGGACGTGAGCGGCAGTGGGTGGCCGCTGGGATGCTGGGGATCGGTGTAGGGATCCTTGCGGGGCTGGGCCTGGCCCGGTGGGCGGTCCCGGATGCGGCGCTGGCCCTGGCGGATCGCGCCCTTCACGCGCTGGCGAAGGCGCCGGAGGCCTTCCCCGACGCCCGTATGTTCTTCTCCTATCAGTTCTGGAATCTGCTTCGCTTCGGGCTGGTGGCGACAGGAAGCGGCCTGGCCCTGGCAGCGCTCCGGCGGCGATGGGGGCCGCCGCTGGCCATCGGGATGCTGGCCCTGGATCTGCTCCAGGCGGGGGCAGGCTTCAACCCGGCGGCCGATCCCCGATGGCTGACTTACGAGCCGCCGGTAGTGCGCTTTCTGAAGCAGGATACCCACCTGTGGCGGTTGACCACCTTTGATCCGCACGGCCGGAAAACCTTTCACGCCAATGGGCCCTGGCTCTATGACCTCCAGGACATCCGCGGCTATGACTCCATCATCCTGAAGCGCTATGTGGCCTATCTCTCGGCCATCCAGCCCCAGCATGAGCTTCCGTTCAATCGCATTGCCCCCATCACGGATCCGAACGCCCTGGATTCGCCATTGCTGGACGCCCTGAACGTGAAATATGTGATCACCGAGGAGACTATCCCCTCGCCGCGATACACCCTGGTTTATGAAGGGGAAGTGCGGGTCTACCGGAATGAAGGGGCCATGCCCCGGGCCTGGACCCTTCCCCTGACGGCCACCATCTTCCACCGGGATCCCATCGCGGCGCTGCGGCAGTTCGACCCCCGGTTCTATGTCGTGGTGGATGGGCCTGTCCCCGGGCTGGAACAGTTCGGGGCGCCCGGGAACCCTCGTCCGGCCACCATCACCGCGTATGGGATCAACGAGGTGTGGGTCGATGTGGCGGTCGAAGTGCCCTCCTGGCTGGTGCTGGCGGATACGTTCTTCCCGGGCTGGGTGGCCTACCGCCGGCCCATCGGGGGAGGCGAGCCGGAGGAGCAGCCGCTGGCGATCTACGCGGCCAACGGCCTCTTCCGCGCGGTCATCCTTCCCCCCGGCCGATGGACTGTCCGCTTCCGCTACAGTCCTCTCTCGGTCAAGCTGGGGCTCTTCACCACCTTCATCGGCGGCATGGCGGCCCTCTTCATGCTGATCGTCTGGACATGGGGGCGCCTGTATCGGGCGGAGATGGAGCAATCCACCGTCCGCCGGGTTTTCAAGAACAGCCTGACCGCCATGGCCCTCAACCTCTTCACCCGCTCCATCGACTTTGCCTTCGCTGCCCTGATGTTGCGTATCCTGGGCCCGGAGGCGGCCGGGAAATATTACTTCGCCATCGTGCTGGTCAGCTGGTATGAGATCCTCTCGAACTTCGGCCTCAACGTGTGGCTCACCCGGGAGGGGGCAAAACATCCGGAGGCGGTGAATCGCTATTTCGTCAACAGCGCCGCTATGCGCCTGATCCTGTTAACGGCCTGGATGCCCCTGCTGCTGGCCGTCACCGGCCTCTGGATGGGTGTGTTCCGGCTCACCGGCGATACCGCTCTGGCGATCCTCCTCCTGGCCCTGGCCCAGGTTCCCGCCAGCCTCGCTACCGGGGTCACCGCGCTCTTCTACGTCTATGAGAAGGCGGAGATCCCGGCTGCCCTCACGGTGGTGACGGTGCTCCTGAAGGTGAGTTTCGGGGTGCCCATCCTGCTGGCCGGGGGCGGTTTCGTGGGGCTGGCCGCCTCCTCCATCGCGGTCAATCTCATCACCCTCGCCCTGTTAAGCGGGATCGCTTTCCGCCTCTTTTTCCGCCCTCGCTGGGAGGACGACCCGGCCCTGCGTCGGGAAATGGTTCGGGAATCGGGGCCCCTGATGCTCAATCATCTCCTGGCCACCCTGTTCTTCAAGATCGACGTGCCGATCCTCCAGGCGTTGAAGGGCGATCTGCAGGTGGGGTGGTATAGCACGGCTTACAAGTGGCTGGACGCGCTGAACATCATCCCGGCTTACACCACTTTTGCAGTGTTCCCGGTGATCTCCCGCCAGGCGGCCGGCTCGCTGGAGGCCATGCGGCGTTCCGTGATCCTGACCCTCAAGGGGCTGGCGGCGGTGGCGGTCTTCACCGCCGCGCTCTTCACCTTCCTGGCGGAGCCGCTTTCCTGGCTCCTGGGGGGCGCCCAGTATCTCCCGCACGCGGCCATCGCCCTGCGGATCATGATCTGGTCCATCCCCATCGGCTGGATGAACAGCCTGATCAACTATGTTCTGGTCGCCCTGGGGCGACAGCGTTATCAGACGAAAGCCTTCATGATCGCTCTGGGGTTCAACGGGATCGCCAACCTGCTCACCATCCCGACCTTCGGTTACCCGGCGGCGGCCGTGATCACCATCCTGTCCGAGATCGTGGAGGGGATGGCGTTCTATTACGACCTGCGGCGGACGATGGGCCCGCTGCCGTGGGGGGAGATCCTGGGGCGGCCGCTGATCGCCGGGGGGGTGATGATCGGACTGATGGGGGCTTTATGGGGCGTTGCGCCGCTGATGGCGCTGGCCCTGGGCGCCCTCGGCTTTGGAGCGGCATGGTGGGGGTTGAGGCCCTTCACCCCGGAGGAGTGGACCCGAATCCGGGAAGCGCTCCCGGTTCCGGGGATCCGGGGGCGGGCAAATAGCGAGCCGTAACCGTTTCCGGGCCTTCGACCGGCGGAGTCGAAGGCAGCGGGGGAGGGATGGGGGCCGTGGGGGCCCTCGAAGGCACCCCAGGCGGCCCTCAAAGCCCTCAGGAGGAGGCTTAAGACGTGGCTTCGCCAGGAGACCCGCTGAGCGGTTACGCTCCGGGCGGCCTAAATCCGGGCCAGCGCCTGATCCAGATCCGCCAGCAGATCGTCGGCGTCCTCGATCCCCAGGGAGAGGCGGACCAGGTTATCCGTAATGCCGATGGCGAGGCGCTGCTCCGGCTCCATCTCGTAATAAGACATCAGCGCGGGTTGCTCCACCAGGCTCTCCACCCCGCCCAGGCTGGGGGCGATATACGGGATCCGCAAGGCGTCGATAAATCGCGAGGTGCCCTCCCGATCCGCAGCGACCTCGAAGGTGACCACTCCGCCAAAGCCGCGCATCAGCCGACGGGCGACGGCGTGATCGGGATGGGAGGGAAGCCCCGGATACCAGACGCGCCGGATCTTCGGATGGGCGCTGAGGAACTCGGCCACCCGCATGCCGTTTTCGTTCTGTCGCTGCACCCGCAGGGCCAGGGTCTTCAATCCCCGCAGGACCAGATATGCCGCATGGGGGTCCAGGATGCCTCCCAGCATCGCCTGCATCTCCCGCAGGCCGGCGATCAGCTCCGCGGACCCCGCGATCACCCCGGCCATCACATCGTTGTGGCCGCACAGGTATTTCGTCGCGCTGTGGACCACTAGGTCGATCCCGTAATCCAGGGGTCGCAGGTTCAGCGGCGTGGCGAACGTGCTATCCACCACCGTCCGGATGCGTCGACGCCGGGCGATTTCCGCCAGCCGCTCCAGATCGATCACCCGGAGGTAAGGGTTCGTGGGGGTTTCGGTGAAAATCAGGCGGGTGTTCGGACGGATCGCGGCCTCCAGGGCCTCCAGATCCCCGATGGGCACCACGGTCGCTTCCACACCGAAGCGCCGCAGGAACTGGAGGATGAACTGACGGGTGCGGCGGTAGGCGTCCTCAGTGACGATGAGGTGGGCGCCGCTGCGGAGGAAGGCGAGGAGGACGGCGGTGATCGCCGCCATGCCGGTGGAGAAAGCCGCGGCGGCCTCCGCCCCCTCCAGAGCCGCCACCCGGGCCTCGAGGGCCGCCACCGTGGGATTCCCGTAGCGGCCGTAATCCACCCGGTCCCGGGCTTCCCCCCACAGCCGGGACTCCTGGAAAGCGATCAGATCCGCCGTGTCCCGAAAGGCATAGGTAGCCGTCTGGACGATGGGGGGGACCACCGCATGGTAGGGGTTATGGCGCGTTTCCCCGCCGTGGACGGCGAGCGTGGACGGCCCGCGCGTCTCGATCCGGGCATCACATCCGGTTTCGGTCTGCACGTCCATCGCCGGCACCTCCTGGGCGCTTTTCAGGAATCCCTCCCTGGGGTTTTGAAAGCGATCGATGTCCGCTCATTTCCCTCCCGCAGCCCTCAGGGCCATAGCGGGGGCGGTGGAGCAAGGAGAGGCCTGGAATAAATAAAAAGGCCCCTTCTGGGAAAAGGGGCCCTGGGGTCAGGCCACCCTTATCTCCCAGAAGCGCGGCGAACGCTTCTGCCGGACTTGGCACCTTACCCGCGCGGCCGTTCGCCGGTCGGCCGCGG
>NZ_DAOUCJ010000018.1 GCF_034432235.1 Thermoflexus sp.
CCCGGGTCTTGCGGCCGAGGGAGGCCCCATACCCGGGCTCATCGTAAGCGAAGCCCACCGCATACCCGGAAGGCCCGGGGTCCGGGGGCGGATTGTAAGAGGCGCCGTCGGGGACGTTCGGAGTATACGTCTTGCCTTTGAGCCGGTTGAGGGGATCGTAATAGAAGTTCACCGCCCAGCCCCGGGCGTCCACCTGGGCAATGAGATTCCCGGCCGGGTCATAGCGGTAGAACCAGGTTCCCATCGTCGGGTCGTCCATTCGCGTCTTGCGGCCCAACGGGTCGTAGGCGATGCGGATCCGGTGGCCCAGGGGGTCCCGGACGTCGGTGAGGCGGTCCAGGGCGTTGGAACGGTAGCGGGCGACGGCGAGGGGCTCGGCGGCGAGGGTGGGGGCGGAGAAGGCCCCTTTGAAGGCGTAGACTTCGGCCAGGCGGCCCAGGCCGTCGGTGCACCGTAAGGTCTGGTGGCCGTTGGGATCGAGGGCCAGGACGCCGCCATCGGCGTAGGCGTAGCGGGTGACGGCGCCGTCGGGGGCGGTGACGGCGAGGGGGCGGCCCAACGCGTCATACGTGGTGCGCACCCGGGGGGCGTTGGGGTCTGGATCCCGATAAGGGGTGACCACTTTCCCGTCCGGGGTGGTGGCGTAGGTGTATTGAGGGACGAAATAGGGCAAGCTCTCCTCGGCCGCCCGGCCCAAGGCATCGTAGCGGGTGAAGGTCACGATCTCCTGCCCGCCGCCGCTGCAGGTCCAGCCCGGCCCCGGGGTCTGGCGCTCCACCTGCCGGCCCAGGCCATCGTAGTAGAGCCGCTCCCAGAAGGCCAGCCCGCCGGCGCACCAGGCCAGGCCTGGGGTTCCGCGGACCAGGCGCACGACCATCAGGGGCCCGCGGTCGGTGAAGGGGAAGTCCACCCCGTCGTAATAGCGCCACTCCTCGGTGGGGAAGTCCCACGTATCCCCGGGGCGCACCACCGTCCGCAGCCGCCCGAAGGGGTCGTAGGTGTAAGCCGTGGCCGCGCCGTTGGGGTCGACGATCCGCTTCAAAGCCCCCACCGGCTCCCGCCCGGCGCCGGGGTCGCTCTCGTTCACCCCGTAGTGTTCATAGCGGGTGGTGTGCCCCAGGGGGTTGCGCTCCCACACCCGGTAGACGCCGCTCGGATCATAGCCGAACGTCGTGGTAAAGCCCCGGGCGTCGGTGAGGACGGTGGGGTTGCCATAGACGTCGTAGGCGGCCTGTTCGGTGACCCAGCCCCAGCCTTCCTTCCCCCGATCCACCCGGGTGAGGAGGCCTTTCGTGGGTGGGGTGGTGAAGGAGGCGGCGCCGTCGTAGAAGAAGCGGGTTTCGGTCTGCAGGGCCGCCCCGCCGGTATCCTCGGTGGTCCCCTCGTAGACCCGCTCCCAGGCGACTTTGTCCAGGATCCAGGCGGTGGGGTTGTAAGCATAGCCCCGGTGGGTGGCGCGCTCGTCCCCCGAGACGTCCAGGAAGCCGTGCTCGAAGACGGCGGTGACGTTCCCGTAGGCGTCATAGCGGTATTCCGTTCGGGCCGTGCGGCCGTCGGTGGTGGTCTCCTGGCGCCGGAGGAAGACGAAGTGCGCCCCGCCCAGGGTGGAGGAGATCCCATACGTGGAGGCGATGTCCTGAAGGACCGCTCCGCCCGGATCCCGAACCTGGTGTTCCCGCGGCCTTCCGCGGACGGGCCAGGGGTCGCTGGTGGGGCCCTCGGGCAGCGCAAAGCGGGTCCATTCCACCCGCTGGGGGATGCCGGCGAGGTCCTGGAACGTCACCGTGACCTCCCGGTAGCCCAGGAAGGGGCCGCCGGTGGGGCCGGTGAAGCCATCCGGCCAGGTGCAGCCGGTCTGGTCCTCGCCCCAGAAGAGATAGCAACGCCCCCGGGGGTCGCCGCTGTAGGCGTAAGTCTCCTGCCATCCCCCGCCCCGGCCGTCGGTGACCGTCCGCCGGGCCACCCGGTAGTTCTTCGCCTGCCAGTAGCCCCCGTCGGGGGTCTCGTAGCCGATCTCGATCCTCCCCCCATAGCCGTTGTCGAGGCGGGTCAGGCGGGGGTGGAAAAAGCGGGCCTGGTCCCATTCGGAGCAGGGCTGGGCGAAGACGTTGCACCCGTCCTTATTGGGATACCCGGTGTAGCCGAAGGTGAAGGGCGGCAGGGCCTTCCAGCCATTGCCCTCGGGGGCCCATTCCTGGAGGGCGGTCAGGATCCGCAGGCGCTTGTTCGTCTCATCCTCGGGGATGAAGGTCCCGTAGGTGAAGCGGATCTCCCGCACGGGCTGCCAGTTTCCGTCCCCTCGCCTCCGCTCCACCACGACCCTCTGCACGGCGTCGGTCTGCCAGAAGAGGGCGGCCATCCCGGCGGAGGCGAAATCCCCGCGGTAGGCCGGCGCCCCGAAGCCGTCGTTGGGCCCGTTGCCGTTCCAGCGGCGGTCCCAGAGGATGCGCACCCGCGTCCCGGGGTATTCCATCTGCATCCAGTAGCTGGCCCGCTCCGAGCCGGGGTCGTCTCCGAAACAGCCCTCATGGCTTCCGATGAAACCGGCGGCCCGGAAGAGGTCGCACTGCTGGGCCAGGGTCTGCTCGGCGTAGGAGAAGGTCACGGTGACCCCGGTGGGGAAGGCGATCTCCTTCACTCGCCAGCGGGCCGTGGCCGCCCCCGTCGTCCAGCCGCTGCCGGTCCAGGGTCCGATGCTCCCCCGCAGGGTCTGGCGGCTGTCGGGGGTGGTCCCGAAGCGGTAGCGGGTGCCGTCCCGGAGCGTCACCTCCCACCACCCGTTCTCCGGCCCCGGGTTCCATTCGATGCGCCAGAACCGCTCGTCCTCCGTGCGGAAGCGATAGGTCGCGCTCCCTGGCCCGAGATACTGGGCGCGATCGGGCAGCGGGGCCTCCGGCACCAGCTTCACCGCCTCTCCCTGCAGCACCAGCAGCGGCACCGGGTCCCAGCACAGGTAGAAGTTCGCGCCATCGAAGCATCGGCGGACGTTGCGCCACACGATCTCGGCGACATCGAGGCTCCAACCCCAGCCCACCCCGTCCGACTGGGCCCAGGTCAATACCCCATCCAGCCGGCGGCTGTTGTAAGAGAGGCGCAGATCCGGCCGGCTGCCCCCCGGCCCCGGCGGAAGGTCGAGGGGATAGGCCCACACCAGGGCGCCGGCGAAGCGGTCCACCCGGGTGTCGTGGAAATTCAGCACCCATCCGCTTTCCTTCACCCCCGCGGTGCCGGCGCCGAAGATCGAGAGGTGGTCGGTGGTGAACGCGAGGATCCCCGCTTCCTCTTCCACGAAGGTAGGGCGGAGGGGGATCCATCGGCCGGTCTGCTCGTCCCGATACCCGACCCAGGGGCGGAGCCAATCCGGGCGGGAGGCCCAGTTCACCAGGTCCCCCAGCCGCAGGGTGACGGTGAGGGGGGCGGCGAAGCGGGAGAGGGGGGCGCCGCGGGGGTCGGCGGCGGTGAGGTCGAAGACGAGGGCCAGGCCGGCCTGGCCGGCGCCCAGGCGGCGGATCGCCCGGGCGGCCAGGCGGAGGCGGGCGATGGGGGCGACGGGGGGCACCTCCACCGTGACCCGCCCGTCGAGGAAGCGGGCGGCCGTGCCGGGGGTGACGGGGATCTCCTCGGGCGGCGGCAGGGAGGGGGCAGGCGCAGGCGGGGTGGGCGGCGGCAATGGGCTCTGGAAGGATGGCGAGGCCCGAGACCAGGATGCGATCCGTCCAGGGGCGGAGGCGGAGGATCTCGGGGGGAACGCCAGGGGCTGCCCCACCAGGCTCATCACCCCGATCATCGCCACCAGGGAGCGCCATTGGACCATCGCTCACCTTCAGAAGCCGGGTGACGGGATCGGATCAGAGGATCAGGCCCGGGCCTTATGCAGGGTCTTCAGGCATCGGGTGCAGATATGGATCCGTCGGGTGACGCCGTTTATGGTGACCCGCTTCTTCTGGACGTTGGCCATGAACCGTCGGTGTTCGGCGTGATGGGAGTGGCTGACATAGTTGCCGAAGGCGGTTCCTTTCCCGCAGATCTCACACCGCGCCATCTCGCTTTCCCTCCATTGCCGCGTGATGCGTCCGCAAAATCCCGGCCTTGAGATTTTACCGGGGTGAATCCTCTTCGTCAATCGGTTTCCTTCAGAGCGCGGATCCGGGCCATGGAAGCGATCCGGTCGGCCTCCGTTAGGGCGATGAGGCGGCTCCCCCGGGTCCCTCGCCCGGCCTGAGGGATCTCCGCGACCGGGATCCGGATGGCCATCCCGTTGGCGGTGAGCAGCACGATATCATCCCCCGGCTGCACCACGCGCGCCGCAGCGATCTCCCCGATCTCCTCCAGGCGATCCGCGATCGTCCGTACCCCCCCTGTGGCCCGGCCCTTCCGAGGATACTGGGAGATGGGGGTGCGCTTTCCGAACCCACCCGTCGTGACCACCAGGAGCTCCCCTTCCGGATCCGCCCGATCCAGGGCGATCACCTGGTCCCCTGCCTCCAGCCGGATGCCGCGCACGCCGGCGGCTGCCCGGCCCATCGGGCGCACCTCGGCCTCCTCAAAGCGCAGGGCCTGCCCGCGGGCCGTGACCAGGAGGAGATCCCCGGCGCCGTCGCTGAGGCAGACATCCTGGAGCACATCGCTTTCCTCCAGCTGGATGGCCACCAGCCCGGTGGATCGGGTGGTGAGGAATTCATTCAAGGGCACTCGTTTTACCTTCCCGAGGCGTGTGGCCATCACCAGATAGCGATCACCCCCATCGGCTTCCGTCCCTTCCATCCATGCCGGCGATACGGCCACAGCGGCGGTGATCCGTTCTCCCTCCGCCAGGTTGATCAGGTTCACGATGGGAATCCCCCGCGCGGCGCGATCGGCATCCGGCACCTCGTAGGCGCGGATCCGGTAAGCCCGGCCCTGATCGGTGAAGAAGAACAGGTAATCCAGGGTTCGGCAGGCGAAGACGCCGGCCACCGCGTCATCCTCATCGGTCGCCATGCCGGTGACCCCGCGCCCGCCCCGGCCCTGAGGCCGATAGGCCGAAACCGGCACCCGTTTGATGTATCCGCGCTGGCTGAGGAGCACCAGCACGGGCTCGTCCGGGATCAGATCCTCGACCGTGAACTCGGCCGTCGCCTCAGGCAGGATGCGAGTGCGTCGAGGATCGCTGTATTTCTCCTTCAGATGCTGGAGCTCCTCCCGGATCACCCTCAGGATCTTGTGGGGATTCATCAGCAGGGCCTCCAGCTCGGCGATGCGGGCCACCAGGCCCTGATATTCTTCCTCCAGCCGTTGCCGTTCCAGCGCCGCCAGCCGCCGCAGGGGCATATCCAGGATGGCCTGGGCCTGGACCTCTGTGAGGCCGAAGCGCTCCATGAGCTGAGCTTTTGCAGTCTCCGCGTCCGGAGCCTGGCGGATCAGGGCGATCACCTCGTCCAGGAACTGGAGGGCGATCCGAAGCCCCTCCAGGAGGTGGGCCCGCGCCTTTGCTTTCTCCAGGTCATAACGGGTCCTCCGGGTCACCACCTGGATCCGATGCTCGATGAACAGCTGGAGGATCCGCTTCAACGAGAGCACCCGCGGCTGGCCGTCCACCAGGGCCAGCATCTGCACGCCGAAGGTGGTCTGGAGGGGCGTGAATTTGAGCAGCTGGTTGAGCACCGTTTGCGGCCGGGCACCCCGTTTCAGCTCGATCACGATGCTCAACCCGTGGCGATCGGATTCGTCCCGGAGATCGGCGATGTCATCGATACGCCCCTCCCGGACCAGCTCGGCGATCCGCTCGATGAGGGCGGCCTTGTTCACCTGATAGGGCAGCTCCGTCACCACGATCCGCCAGCGCCCGCCTTTCATCTCTTCAATTCGCGTCACCGCCCGGACCACCAGGCGGCCGTGGCCGGTGGCGTAAGCTGTCCGGATCCCCTCCTGGCCCAGGATCAGCCCGCCGGTGGGGAAATCGGGTCCGGGGATGAAGCGCATGAGATCCTCCACGGTCACCTCATCCCGCTCCTCCCAGCGGTCGATCAGATACAGAAGGGCGTCGCAGACCTCGCTCAGGTTGTGGGGGGGGATGCTGGTGGCCATCCCCACCGCGATCCCCGCGGCCCCGTTGATCAGCAGCTGCGGCGCCTTCGCCGGCAGCACCACCGGCTCCT
>NZ_DAOUCJ010000019.1 GCF_034432235.1 Thermoflexus sp.
ATGGGAGCGATAGCCCGCGGGGCCTTGGCGTTCCTGCTGATCGCCCTGATGGTCGCCGGGCCGGCCGCCCCCCGGCCGGCCCGGGCCCAGGAGCCCCAGCCGCCCGGGTGTGAGTCGGGCAATCCCTCGGATGTGGGGTGTGAGACAGGCGGGGGCGGGACGCCCCCGCCCGGCCCGGGGCCGGCCCCTCCCCCGTGCGCGCCCGGGGAGATCCGCCGGGTGGAGGTGGTAGAAGGGCCGTTCATGTTTGAAAACCGGTGCTTTGTGATCGTGCGGACGATCAATGCCTGCACCGGAGGATCGATGGGCGATCCGACCACCCGGTATGTGGACTGCCCGCAGCCCGGGAAGTCGGGCAACCCCTGTGTGGACGCGAACGGCCGCCCCCTCTTCTCCGTCGGCCCGGACGGGATCGCCTGCGGGCGGGCGGGGGCTGTTGCTTCCATGCACCCCCGCTCCAGCCTACAAGGGATTGAGAAACTATAATGGACACAACGCCCTTCCCATAAGAGAAAGCTTTCCGGAGGTCGCTATGCGAGGCGCTGTCCCGGTCGCTCTGCTGGCCTTCCTGCTCTTCGGATGTGGGATGAATCCTCCCTCTCCTTCCGCGTTCAAGGCCCAGCCGGAAGCCTTTTCGACCAGAGGGCCCAGCGAGCTGTCCTCCCGTTCCACCCTCATGCCCACGGGAACGGCTTCTCCCCTTCCCACGGCCACTTCCACACCCCCGGCCTCGATGACGCCGGAGCGCCCGGCATCGCCGACCCGACCGCCTCGGCCTTCTGTGACCCCGACCGCCCCCCGCCCGACCCGAACGCCAGGGCCCTCTCCGACGCCGGCCCCCACCCGCACGCCGGCACCCTCTCCGACCGCCGTTTCGAATCCCTCCACCCGCCCCCTCCATCCTCCCGCCCCCCGGCGGGTCCTGGCCAATTACTTCCCCTGGTATGACCCGGGCACCTGGTCCACCGGCTGCACGTCCGATGCGGATCAGCCCCGGGATGGCGTCTACTCGTCCGATGATCCCGGGGTGATCGCCCGCCACATCGGCCAGGCCCGCGCCGCCGGCATCGATGGCTTCGCCGTCCACTGGTTCGCCCCCGGCAACCGCACGGATGGGAACCTCGAAAAAATCCTGAACCTCTCGCCCGAGGGCTTCTATTCGACGGTCACTTTCCTCTACCACATCCTCCCCGGAGCCAATCAGCCCGGGGTGGTGGACGCGCTGCGTTACCTGATCTCGCGCCACACGGCCCACCCCCGATTCCTGCGAGTGGCCGGGCGGCCGGTGATCTTCTTCAGCGACATGTATCGCGTCCCCGACGCCGCCGGGAACCGACCGGCCTCCGATCAGGATGTGGCGACCGCCGTGGCCCGCTGGGCGGAGATCCGCCAGGCCGTGGATCCCGATCACCACACATGGTGGATCGCTGAGGGGTTGAAGCCGGATTACCTCGCCGTCTTCGACGGCCTCTACGTCTACAAGATCGATCACGCCTGCTGCCCCACTGCCTACCGTGGGGCGCCGCGCTGGGCCGGATGGGTCCGGGACTGGGAACGCCGAACCGGCCAGCCCAAGCTCTGGGTCGGCACGGTGATGCCGGGATGGGATGACCTGAACTCGGCGCAGCCCCAGTGCGCCGACCTGCGGGTGAGCAGCGCCCCCTTCGCCCGGGACCGGGAGAACGGGGCTTACTACGCGCGGACATGGGAGGCCGTGCTGCCCACCCAGCCCGATCTGATCCTCATCCACTCCTTCAACGAGTGGGTGGAAGGATCCTACATCGAGCCCAGCGTCCGCTTCGGGGATCTCTACCTGCAGCTCACGGCGCAATGGGCAGCCCGATACCGGGGCCGATAGGATCCAAGGCCGCATGATATAATCGGCTACAAAACGTCTACGGGGCAGCGGGGACGCCTTCGGGGACCCGCTGTCCCTTGAAGGCCTCGCGAGAACATCCCTTGGAGGAACCCATGCGCACACCATGGGCGGTCGCGGCGGTGCTGTTTGCGTTCATGCTGCTCCACCAAACCGACAAGCTCCTCCTGGGCCCTCTCACCACGGAGATCATGAATACGTTCCACATCGGGGAAGATCTCATGGGCCTGGCCTCCATGGCGGCGCTGCTGGTGGGCCTCTTCCTCTACCCGCTGTGGGGATACCTGGCCGATCGCTTCGCCCGCCCCTTCTTAATCGGGCTGGCCTCGTTGATCTGGGGCGCCACCACCTGGCTCAGCGCCCTCGCCCCCACCTACCCCCTCTTCCTGCTCACCCGCGCTTCCACCGGGATCGACGACAACGCCCATCCCGGCCTCTACAGCCTGATCTCCGATTACTTCGGCCCCCAGCTCCGCAGCCGCATCTACGGGTTCCTCCAGATGACCGGCCCCGTCGGGTATCTGATGGGCGTGGCCCTGGCCCTCGGCCTCAAGGACCTCATCGGCTGGCGGGCCATCTATCTGATCACGGGCTTCCTGGGCATCCTCATGGCGCTTTTGATCTGGCGCACCATCCACGAGGTCCCCCGAGGGCACAGCGAGCCGGAGCTGGCCGCCCTCGCCGAGATCCCTTCCTACCGGTTCAACCTCGCGGAGGTCCGCGCGCTGCTGCGCAAGCCCACTTTCCTCTTCCTGGTCACCCAGGGGTTCTTTGGGGTCTTTCCGTGGAACGTGATCTCCTTCTGGTTCTTCCGCTACCTGGAAAAGGAGCGGGGTTACAGCAACGCCCAGATCTTCATCATTATGGCCTCCGCGGTGGTCGTGATGTCCCTGGGATACCTGGCCGGCGGGGCGATGGGTGACTGGCTGTTCCGGCGCACCCTGCGGGGACGCCTCATCGTCTCCATGGCCGGGGTGCTGGCCGGCGCCGTCCTGCTGGCGATCACGATGTCCATCCCTCCGCAGGCCTTCAGCGCCTTCTGGGCCATGGTGGTCCTCACCGCCTTCGCCATCCCCCTGGCCGCCCCCAACGTCCTGGCCACGGTCTTCGACATCAGCCCGCCGGAGATCCGGGGCTCCGCTCAGGCGCTGGAATCCTTCATCGAGGGAAGCGGCGCTTCCCTGGCCCCCTTCCTCACCGGCCTGCTGGCCGTGCGGACCTCCCTGCACACGGCCATCCTGACGATCTGCGTGGGGACCTGGCTCCTGTGCGGCTTCCTCTTCGCCCTGGCCATCTGGTCCGCTCCCCGGGACATCATGGCGCTGCGGGCGGAGCTCCGCGCCCGCGCCGCCCAGGCCGCTCCGGGATCCTGATCGGCCCGGGAAGGCATCGGCAACACGCACGGCTGGCGGATTGCGGAAAGCAAAAATTGAATCAGGTGAAGAAGAGCTGCCACGATATGCTTGCAATCGCCGCCCCAGTCGTAGGGACAGGTGCAGGTCGCACCGGCAAGGGCCCCTTCAGGCCTGAGGGTGACGGTGACGCGGTAAGGCTCGTATTCGCTGCCCTGCACCTGCGCCGTGTACATGTCGCCGCGCAGGACCGCGCGCACAACGTGGCCGGCTCTGAAGTAGTTCACGCCCCGCGCCCAGGAGGATAAGGGCAAAGTCGAGAACTTTCTCCAGACCGAGGAAGGGCAGAGGGTCTTTGGATGGAGGGGTGCGATTGAGAGGGCAAACAGCTGCTCAGTGAACATGCCTGACGACAAAGCTCAGCCGCGCCGCCGAAGGCGGCGTCGGCTGGAGCGAGTGGTTAGCCCGTCTATCACGTATAAAAGCTCTTTGTAATCCGCTTCCCCGAACAGACTGTCACGGATACGCCGCCGGCGTGGGTGTGGGCAGCGGCGAGATGAAGGGTGGCGTCGCTTCTACAGGTGTGGGTGTGCGCACCGGCGGCGGGTAAGTCGGGGTCGGGAATGGTGTCGGCCAGGGCGTGGCTGTAGGAAATGGGGTGAGAAGCCGCTCCGGCGGCATTGTTGGCACCAACTCCGGTGTTCCGGAAAAGACGGCAGGCGTGGGATTCACAACCCCACCCTCACGAGTGAGATAGATTCTAATCTCGTTGGCGACAACCATACCTGTAGTGGGATCATAGGCTTGGGCAATCAATGCATAACTTCCCTCAAGAGGAAGATACACTGAGAGTCCAAAGTGTTGGGGATGGTTAGCCTGAATATCCGTTGTCCAGCGTGCACCTCCTTCTGTCACAAATTCAGCCTTTTCAAAGGTTATTTGGGAAGGCGGATAAGATAGCAGGGAAATTCCAAGGCCGCGAATATCCCTTTCACTACTCACAGTGATAGTCACTCCAATTGATTCCCCCCAGTGCACCGGCTCAGCTATCTCAATCTTGACACAAAGGCCTTTGTTACACCGCCAGCCAGTAGGTGCAGCACTTCCTCCACATCCCGCTAAAACAAGCATCAAAATCGCAAGCATCCATAGACGTTTCATCTTCGCCTCCTTCGCCCTTATGGGCTGTTTTTCAAAACCAGGGGTAGAAACACCCGCGCCTGCACCGGCACCACATTCACTTGAAAGGTGTCATCCGCCGTCTTGAGGCTATCACTCACCCGGATGGTCACATCGCAACTGCCCAACCACCCGGCCTGTGGGTAAATGTCCACATAGTCTCCAGCATCAATCATCACCCCACATCGCCAGTCGCTGACATAGCCAATCTGCCACTCCAGTTCCCAGTCGTTGCTCTCCTCGTCCGCCGAGTAAGCCCAAAGGTCTATGGCATTCTCCCAACCAAAGCCCTGCAGCACGGTGCGATCTGGCAATGGCGGCTCAAAGCGGGGCGGGGTATCATAATCAATCGTGTTCTGCCAGATGGCTCGCACTGCATGGTGTTTATTCTGCCCACTGCCCTTCCAGCTGTCCCAAAAGGCGGAGAAACTGTCCTCGTGGGGTGCCTGGAAGACGATGTTGGCGATCGGAGCAAAGCCAAAGGTGGCGCTGTCAAAGCCTTCGTTCGTGCCGTCAAAGAGATCATACAGCGCCCCTGCCACCCGCCCTTCCACGGTGTCACCTTGCGGACGGCCATCTCCCCATGTAGGCATTTCAAGATTTTCAAATTGGCCTCCGTCTGCTCCACACGGTCCTCGCCCCCAATCATAGCAGGAATCCCCGTTTACCGACATTGGCAGGAAATCGGCCCAGCCCTCACTCCAGGCACAGTGAACATCCTCCTGGCTGAAGAGCTGATGGTTGTAGCAACCGATGTCCCACCAGAGCCACCACCCAGTCTTATTCCACATGTAATGATGCCCTGCTTCATGCACCACCGTATCCCCGGAAAGACGGCTGCTATCCGCAATGAAGATAAACGGTCCTCCTACTCCCGCGTAAAAGAACGAGGAGCAGAAAGGCCACGAGGGATAGCAATCGCTGCCGCTTTGCCATTTGGCGGTGACGGAACCGGGATCAATGCCAGTGCTGTTACGAATATATTCCCAAGCCCGGCGCAAATCCTGGAAGATCCACATGGCCGGCAACTGGTTGTTCTCCGGCGGCAACCAGTAGTTCAAAAAGTCCACCGCGCCATCCTGCACATTCGCCCGCACCTCGCTCGGCCATCTATAGGCCCAACCTCCCAAGTTGGTCACCCGACGCCGGGCAGAGGCACTATCGTTGACATCCGTCTCCCACACCACATACAAGTCCA
>NZ_DAOUCJ010000020.1 GCF_034432235.1 Thermoflexus sp.
TGCGGATCTGGGCTTCCTCCAGGCGGGCGACGCGTTCTTCGGTGCGGGCCTGGGCTTCGGCGAGGCGGGCGAGGGCTTCCTCGACGCGGGCGAGGCGCTCTTCAGTGCGGGCCTGGGCTTCGATCAGGCGGGCCAGGGTGGCCTCGGTGCGGGCCTGGGCTTCGATCAGGCGGGCCAGGGTTTCCTCCAGCGATCGGTGGTCCATGGCGAGCTGATTCACTTCCCCCCGCAGCCTGCCGATGTTTTCCTCCAGGACCTCGATCAGCCGGCGCAGATCCGCTGTGCCCCGTTCCCCGCGAGCGGCCAGATGATCCAGGGCCCTCAGGATCGTCTCTACCGCCGCTTCCTCAAATACCCTGCGGAGGATCGCTCGCAGCGTTTCCTGTTCTTCACGGGTAAGCGTCTGCATGCAGGTGGCCCTCGCGCGCAGATTCAGGATTAGTTTACCACATCGGGATTGAGGGGGGAAGAAGCGGCGAGGGCTTCGGCGGCCCGGATCCGTTTCCCCAGCGCCGGATGGGTGGAGAGAATCCATTCCACCCACGGCTCCGGATCCAGCTCCGCCAGATTCTGTTCCCCCAGCTTCCGCAGGGCGGCCGCCAGGGCGTCTGGCCGCCCGCACAGGCGGATGGCCTCCCGGTCCGCTTCCCATTCCCGCCAGCGGGACCAGGCGTTCATCGGGATCATCCCGATGAGACCGAAGAGCAGCGCGCCGATGGCCAGCACGGGCAGGCTGGATGGGTGATCCAGGCGAGGGAGGCCCAGGATCCGGAGCCCCAGGGGCAGCCATTGGGCCCCCAGGAAAAAGCCCGCCAGGCCGATCAGGCTCTCCAGGGCCAGGCCCAGCGGGATGTCCCGATGGAGATGATGGGCCAGCTCATGGGCCAGGATCGCCTCGATCTCCTCGGGGGTATAGCGCTGGAGCATCGTGTCCCCGATGACGATCCGACGGGTTGGGCCCAGACCCATTAGCCCCGCGTTGGCCGCCCGGGTCCGGCGACTCATGTCGATCACATAGGCGCCCCGCACCCGGGTGCCGGCCCGCTGGGCCAGGCGGGCCAGCCGCCCGGCGAGCTCGGGATCCTGGAGGGGCTGGAACCGGTAGAACAGGGGGGCCAAGAGCACAGGGGCGAGCTGGGCCAGCACAACGGTGAAGCCGATCCAGGCGGCTCCCACGGGGAGCCACCAGGTGTGAGGCCAGCGCCGGAAGGCGAGATAGAGCCCGCCGATCAGAGGCAGGCCGATGGCGGCGCTGATCCCCCCGGCTTTGAGGTAATCGAGGAACCACGCGGCGCGCGTCTGGGTGGAGAGGCCGAAACGGTGGGGGAGGAGGAACCCGCTGTAGAAATCGAGGGGGAAGGAGAGCAAGGCCCATCCCCCTCCGAACAGGAAGGCCATCCCCATCGCGTCCAGCGGGGACGGGAGGCGGCGGGCCAGGGCCTCGCCGAGGCCGAGGGCCAGGCCGCTTCCCAGCCAGGCCATGGCGTAGGCGGCGAACAGGGCCATCTCCGCCGCCCACAGGCGACGACGCAGCCGGGCGTAACGCCGGGCCTGCTCCTCCCGGTCCATCGCCTGCTCCCCGGATCAGCGCTCCGGCTTCAGGATGACCACGGTGCCCGGATAGAGGGAGCGGAAGCGCTCGGCGTCGGCCTCCGTGCCGGCCACCCCGGCCCCGTAGTGCATGGGGATGGCGACCTTCGGCCGGATGGCCGCGGCGGCCTGGGCGGCCTCCTCCGCCGTCATCACGTAAGTCCCGCTGACGGGGAGCAGGGCGATATCGCAGCGGATCTCCTTCATCTCGGGGATGAAGTCCGTGTCCCCGGCGAAGTAGAGGCGTTCCCCCTCAATGGTGAGGACGAACCCCAGCCCGCCGGCTTCCCGGGGGTGGAAGCGTTTGTTGATGTTGTAGGCCGGCACCGCTTCGATCTCCACGCCCTTCACGGAGAGGCGCTCGCCGGGGCGCATGGCCTGGGCGCCTTTGATTTTGGCGGCCGCTGCCGGGCTGCCGATGATCACGGTGTCCGGCTGGCGGAGCCGGTTGATGTCCTCCGGAGAGCAATGATCGAAGTGCTCGTGGCTGATCAGGATAAGATCCGCTTTCGGCGCGTCCGCAGGGACCTGCCAGGGATCCAGGTAGATCACCGGCGGTCCATCGATGCGGAAGGCGTCATGACCCAGCCAGTGGATCCGGCTCAACAGGCGAGGGCGCGTTTCCATGGGGAACCTCCCTCCGATGCTCGGGGACTGTCCATCGAGCCGCCCGATTTCTCATGGCAAACTATAGGGCCGGTCAGGCAGGAAAAGCAACCTCGGACCGCTTATCGTTCCGCGCGATACAGGGTGCAGAGGCCCAGGTTCTCAACCGGTTCCATCTCCTGCTCCACGAACGCCTCGATCCGCACCGGGCGCAGGTTCCATTCCCAGCGCCAATAGCACACCCAGCGGATGCGCCCCTCCCGGATGGCCTGCATGGTCTCCTCCTGGCCGGCCCGGCCGAAGGAGGTGGCCGTGGGGTAATCAAAGGGCGTCGGGTTGCGCAATTCGGTCTGCAGATAATAGAACCCGGCGGTGGGGAAAAGCAGGAACACAGAGGGCTCAGGAGCCCGTTCGCGCAATCGCGCGCTCTCTTCCAGGATCTGCGCTTGCAGGGCAGGGGCGATCAGGACGCCCCCGAAATGGGGAAGGGAAGAGATCGTCAGACGGCCCTGGAGGAGGCGCAACGGCGGGATCATCAACGCCACGATCAGGCCCAGGATGAGCAGCGCGCCGATCCCGCGTTCGAGGACGATTTTCCACGGGCGGATCGGCCACGTGCTCCATCCGCCGATCATTACTGTCAGCAAAGCCGGGACGGCATAAAGGAGGTGCGCATAATCGGCCCGGGGGAAGATGCCCAGGAAAGCGGCCGCCGCAAAGAGGCCGGAGGCGAGCCATGGGGCGCGCCCGGATGAGGGCGGAACCAGGAAGCCGCCGATCCAGAAGAAACCGGCCAGGAAAGGCAGGAGGAACGAAAAGGATCTCAGGGCCCACAGCCCCTGTTCCAGGGTGGAACGGGGGGAAAGGGTTTGCAGGCCGCGAAGGATCCCTACAAGCCCTTCCATATACGGGATCCCGGAGAGGCGCAGGTAAGTTGGCTTGTTGAGCATGCCGTAATCCATAAACTTCGGCCCCCCGCCGCTCAGCCAGACCGGCAGGAACGTCAGCGCGAGGGTCCCCAGAAAGGCGAGCCCGAGGGGTCCGCTCTCGATCCACAGCTGGCGGAGGGGAGAGCGTTCTTCCTTGTGCCGGGCCAGGTAGCTCCCCAGGATCGCCAGAAACGCGTAGCCGCCGATGTTCTGTTTGGCGGCGAAACTCAGCCCGGCGGCTGCCCCTGCCCAAGCGAGGAGGCACCGGCGGGCCCGCGCGTCACTGGCTCCCAGCGCAGCGGTGGTGGCATCGAAAGCGGCCATCAGGAAGGCGTTGGCCAGAGATTGATAGGGCGCGTGGGGCGCAGGGGGCGCCAGCAGCAGGTTCGCCCCGAGGAACAGCATGCATGCTCCTGGGCCCGCCCCCATCCGCTCCAGGATACGCATCCCGAAGAGCAGCGCGGCCGTGTAGCCGGCGGCCACCACGGCCTTCACCGCGAGGATCTCCACGCCGATCAGGGAGATCAGGGGCGCGGTGAAAGCCACAGCGAGAGGGCCGGCCCCGTAGAACACGTCCCGGTAAAGCACCTCCCCCTCATGGACCCGCCGCATCACCTGCAGGAACCACGCCTCATCCCCCCGGTTGATCCCCGCCGCCATGTTCAGATACAGGCTGATCAGAAATAGACCGACCGTTAGAGCCGCTTTTTTCATCTCTGATCCCCGCGGAACAGCTGAAAGGGCAGAAGCGATCGCCAGAGGGGCGCCTGTTCCAGGAGTCGCTCCAGGCAACCTCCCCAGGGGTGGTTCGACAGAAACGGGGGGAAGAAGCCGTAGCGAGCGATGGCGGTCAGCCGTAGCCCGGCCAGCTCCATCGCCTCTGAAATCACGGAAGGGCGCATGTTCAGGATCCCCCGTTCCGCCGCCCACGACATCCCCGGTGTGATCAGGATCTGAAGATAGTAAAGAGGGTTGAGGGGGTTGGGCTCTAGGAAAACCACTCGCCCTCCCGGTCGCAGAAGCCGAGCCATAGACGCGAAGGCCTGGCGCAGGTCCGCCAGATGGTGGAGGACAAAGAAGCCCACCAGCGCGTCATAGCGTCCGTGCAGCTCGGGAGGACAGCGGTGGATGTCCGCGCAGTAGACCGGGATGCGGTATCGCCCGCCATCGAATTCCTGCATTCGTTCGATCAGGAAGGGGGAGAGCTCCAGCCCCTCCACCTGGAGGCCGCGCTCGGCCAGCAGGAAGGCATGACGGCCCATCCCGCATCCCACATCCAGGATCCGCTCCCCCGGCCGGAGATCGCCAAAGCGGATGACCTCATCCACCTGGCGGATCACGTAGGGTGTCCGCTCCGGCCACATCGTGCGCTTGACGCGGCGTCCGAAATATTCGCGCTGGCGCTGGTTATGGATCTCGATGCGCTCCGACATGGGCGCGCTTCGCTCCTCCAGGGAGATGGGTGTGTGGTTCTGGGAAGGGCAGCGCGTTGGAGAGGCGAAGGAAGCGGGCCGGGTTGCGTTTCAGCGCCCAGGCGGTGCGGAGGATGCGCCAGGCGAGCCGCCAGCGCATGCCCGTCGTGTAGGCGGAGCGGCCGATCGGGCGCAGGGAGCGGTGGATCGGAACGACCCGCGTGGGAAAGCCCGCACAGGCGATCAGTGTGGGCAAATGCGGTTCTGGGGCATCCCAGCGTCGCAGGGCCTCCGTCACCTGACCTTCCATCAGGCAGAAGGTCCCGGCATCCGCCGGAGCCCCGCAGATCCAGTGGAGGGCCCGCTTGAAGAGCCACGAGGTCAGCATCCGATCCAGCCGCTCATATCGCCCGCGTCGTCCGGCGAAGACCACAAGGGCCCGGCCCTGCGCTTCCTCCATCGCCTTTCGGAGAAGCGGGATGGCTTCCGGCGGGTCCTGCAGGTCCGCATCCATCACGACCACATAACGCCCCCGGGTTTCGTGCAGGCCGAGCCAGATGGCCCGGTGCTGCCCGACGTTTCGGGGGAGATCCAGGATCCGGATCCGGGGATCCCGGGCGGCGAGCTCCCGCAGCACCTTTAGGGAGCCCTCGGGGCAGGCATCGTGGACGGCGATCAGTTCCCAGGACCAGCCCGCCCCATCCAGGACGGATTGCAGGCGTGCATACAGGGAGTGAAGGGTTTCCCGGTTCCGGAAGACCGGAATGACC
Source organism: Thermoflexus sp. (assembly GCF_034432235.1). Taxonomy (NCBI): domain Bacteria; kingdom Bacillati; phylum Chloroflexota; class Thermoflexia; order Thermoflexales; family Thermoflexaceae; genus Thermoflexus; species Thermoflexus sp. Next base: position 5,308 of record NZ_DAOUCJ010000020.1, read on the forward strand.
ACGCTGATTTCAGGCCGGATCTCCATGGCGCTGCATCCATTCCAGGGTCCTTCGCAGGCCGGCGGGCAGATCCCACCGGGGGAACCATCGCAGTCGGCGTTGGGCCTTCCGGATATCCGCCACCCAGCAGGAGGTGTCCGGCGGGCTGGGAGGATGGTCGCCGATCCGGAGGCGAAGGGATCGGCCGGTGATGGATTCCACCCATGCGGCCACCTCCTCGTTGGTCCACTGGATGCCGGTGCCGATGTTGAAGGATTCCCCCGGCCGGACCGATCGCATGGCGGCGCGCAGGCATGCCTCCACCACGTCCTCGACGAAGACGAAATCATGCCGGTAACCGGGCGCGGTCAGGCGGACCTCCTCCCCGGTGAGGGCGGCGCGGAGCAGCGTGGGGATGAGCTGCTCTGGAGGCTGGCCGGGCCCATAGACGTAAAATGGGCGAAGGATAACCGCGGGCAGGCCGAAGGCCCGAGCGTAAAAAGCCACCAGCACGCTGGCCGCGGCCTTCGCAACCCCCCGGTCGGTTATCGGGCGCAAGGGATCCCCCTCTCGGATCGCCCGCGGATACGGGCCGTATTCCAGGGAGCTGCCCATATGGATAAAACGGGCGATCCCCGCATCCCGCGCTGCCTCCAGCAGGTGCGCGGTACCCATAAGACTGGACCGCAGGAGCTCCAGGCGTTCCTCTGGCGTGCACGGGTGCCCGCGCCGGGCGGCGAGATGGAAAATCCAGCGGGGGCACATGTTCGTTACCACCTCCCGCACCCCCTTCGCATCCAGGAGGTCCCCCCGGTGGATCGAAACCCGATCCATCATCCCGGCCAGGCGCCTGAGATCGGTGCCCGGTCGAACGATGAGGTGGACCTGCGCGCCGGCCTCCAGCAGGCGGCGCGTCAGGTGAGCGCCGATGAAGCCAGCTCCGCCGGTGATCAGGATGGGCGCGCCCTGGAGATCGGCCATGGGCTCATGATCCGATGACGGTTTGAAAAGAAAGCGTCCGCTTCCTCAATGGCGCGCAGGAGCTCCTGGTGTTGAGCCTCAAGCGCAGAGAGGGGCTCCTGGAAAGCCTCCCGCAGCGCCTCCAGGATCCGTGGGATCTCCACCCGGGGATCCCGGCCCACGACATCCCGCAAGAAGGAACGCCGCAGGAACGAGAACGAACAGCCCAGCCGGGCCATCTCCGCGATCAACAGGCGACAGGGGATGGGAAAGCCGCGATCTGGAAGGGTCAGCCCCGCGAAGCCGAAGGGGATGGGGAAGGCGGACCGGACCCACTCCACAATTCCATCCGGGATCGCCCGGAACGGATTGGGGGTTCTTCGCTCGATGGCCAGATCGTGCAGCCCCAGGTAAGCCCGGGTGAGGGGAAGACGGGCCAGGCGCTCGCAAATAGCCACCGCCTCTCGCGTTTCGATCAGGATCCCGAGCCCACATCGTCCCCTGATCCATTCCAGGGCCTGCTCTACCTCCTCTACGGAGCGGACCATGGGGAGCAGGATCTCATCGGCGCCGGCCTGCACGGCGGCCTCGATCTCCTTTTGGGTCCAAGGGCCGAAGGCGTTGATCCGGCACAGGACGGATGCGGTAGTGCAGGCGCGAACCCGTTGCAGGTCCTCCAAGGTGTCGTGGTTGATCTGGGTGTCGAAGCCCGCCTGGCGTTCCGCCTTGCCGATGTATTCCCAATCCACCACCACGCCGGTCGCTCCGCCCGCCACCGCCAGGCGGATCAGATCCGGATCGGTGGAGAACAGGAAAAGATCGAAATCCCTCCGGGGCTGTGCGATTTTGTTCATGATGCGCCGGCCTTTGATGAGGGAGGTTCAGGGACGCCTGCATCTTCACCCGCCTGAGGCAATGCCCCATCCGACCCGGGGTTCCGACTCCGGCAAAGGGGATCCTTGCGCGCCAGCGCGAGCAGGGTTGAACCCCAGGGCCATCGTATCCAGCGCCCCATGGCGACTTCCAGGCGCACCGCCTGAAGCAGCAGGTGGTTCAACCATCGGGAAGGGCGCTCCTCGAACCTCTGAAACCCCGGGCGGTGGCGCCCGGCCCATCGGCTCGCCAGGATCAGGGGGAAGAGCAGGAACATGTAAAACCGCATGTCTACAATGCGAAATCCTGCTTCCTTCAAGCGGTTTCGAAGCATCGTTGGGGTGTAACGCCGGCGATGCCCGGCCTCCCGATCCCGGGCGCTCCAGAGCCATGGGAGGGCAGGGGCGGAGAGGAGCACCCATCCGCCGGGCTTCAACACACGCTGCGCCTCCCGCAGCGCCTCATGATCCTCCAGGTGCTCCAGAACGTCCAGCAGCAGGACTGCGGATACGCTGCCCGCGCGAAGAGGGAGCCGCCTGGCGTCGCCCTGAACCAGAGCCAGGGAAGGCACCCGGGCCTTTAAATCTCTCAGGCCATCCGGCAGCACATCCACGCCCATCACGCGGAAACCATGTTCGGCCAGCCAGCGAACCGTCCACCCGGTTCCACAGCCTGCATCGAGAACCAGCCCCTCCGCCGGGAGGGCGATCCGCCTCAGCCAGCGCTGGAGGAAAGCCCGGCGCCCGACGAACCAGAAGTGCCCCGCTTCCATCCGGGCAATGCGTTCCAGGCGCTCGGGGTGAAAAGAGAGATGATTCCCGCGCTCCATTTGTGGAGGCCATCTCATCCGGGACGGAATTCGTTGTGTATTTTATCCAGCCGGGCGATCATGCGCGCCAGCCGGCGGACCAGGCGGCGGGCGCCGTCTTCCACCGCCGGGGAGAGCTTCTCTCCGAATCCGAAGTCTTCTCCCACGATCCCATAGAGAACCAGGCACGGGGGGAATGGCCCCAGGGTTCGGGCGAGGGCAAGGGCCTCCCTCAGGGAGAGCCCATGGGTGGAGAAGCTTCGGGGGACGGGGTTCTCGAGGAGGCGATCCCCGCGGATTCGGAGGACCGTGCCCGGAGGAAGGCGGGCGGCCACCGCATCCACGATCCAGGCGATCTCCGCCCCTGTCCATGCCCGGGCCAGCGCCACCGGATCGGGAACCCCCAGAGGGATGACCGCGCCCTCGGGCCCGCTCCGGGCCTGGAGCTGAGCGGCCACCCACAACCCCACCCCATCGTCCCGCCGCATCGGATGGCCCAGGCCGATGAGCACCCAGCGGGGACCCGCGTTCATTCCTCCACAAGCTCCAGCTGGAGGAAGTGCGTGGCGCAGGAGATGCACGGATCGTAGTTCCGGATGGCCTGCTCACAGCGCCAGGTGATCTGATCCTTCGGCAAGGGGAGCAAACAAGGCACCAGTTTGCGCAGATCGTCCTCGATGCGGCGCTGGTTCTGGGCGGTAGGCGGGACAATCTTCGCTTCCTCGATCAGGCCATCGGCGTTGATCCGATAGCGATGATACAGGAGCCCTCGTGGAGCCTCGCTGGCCCCAAAGCCGGTCCCCGCCCGGACCTCGAAGGGCTCGAAGGGGCGATCCGGCGGCTCGTAGCGATCGATGAGGCGCAGGGCCTCCTCGCAGGCGTGGATGACCTCGATGCCGCGGACGAGGAGGCTGCGGAAGGGGTTGCGCACCGGGGGGATCAGGCCGATGGAAGCGGCCACCTCCCGGGCCAGCGGAGAGAGCTGATGGAAATTCAGGTTGAAGCGGGCCAGGGGGCCGACCATGTAGCTGCCGCGCCCCCGAATCACCGCGTGCAGGGCGTTGCTGTAGGGCACGTGGATCTCCTCGATAATCTCCTCAAAGGCGGAGACCGGGGCCAGCCACCCGTGGCTGAAACGAACCTGACCCTCCAGGATAGCGTATTCCTCGGGATGATAAAGGGCCACGAACTCGTAATCCTCCTCGAACTCCGGGAACTCCAGACCGGCCATCCAGCGGAGGGCTTCGATCATGAGATCGCGAGCGCGGGCAAGCTCCTCTTTGTGTTCCAGGAGGGCCCGGCGCGATGGGACGGAATAGAAGCCCCCGACGCGGACGTTGATGGGATGAACCTCGCGGCCGCCGATGCGGGCCATCAGGGCGTTCCCCGCCTTCTTGATCTGAAGCCCCTTCTGCACCCAATCCGGGTGATCCCGGGCCATGTGGAGGGCGCTCTCATAGCCCAGGAAGTCCGGCAGGTGCAGCAGAAACATGTGGAGGGCATGGCTTTCGATCCATTCCCCGTAGTAAAGCAGCAACCGCAAGTCCCGGAGGGAGCCTCCCACGGACAGACCGAGGAGGCTTTCCAGGGCGTTGCACGCGCTCATCTGGTAGGCCACCGGGCAGATGCCACAGATACGGGCGGTGATATCCGGCGCCTCCTCGAAACGCCGTCCCCGCAGAAAGGCCTCGAAAAAGCGCGGCGGCTCGTAGATCTCCAAGCGGAGCTCGTGCACCTGCCCGTTCCGCACCCGGATGTGCAGGGCGCCCTCACCTTCCACCCGGGCCAGGGCATCAACCCGAACGGTCAGGGTTCGCGGCTTCGACATAGCGATCTCCTGCCTCCTGAAAAGCAGGGGCATACGCGTTGAAGGTCCGGAACATCCGCACCAGATCCGGGGAGGTCATCCCATGGGCCAGCAGCCAGTCCCCCAGGCTGGCCGCGTTGGGCGTTTCCATCGGGCCGAAGCATCCGTAACAGCCGCGGCGATATGCCGGACACAGAGCGCCGCATCCCGCCTGGGTGACCGGCCCCAGACACGGGATCCCCTGAGCGACCATCACACATACGGTCCCCCGGCGTTTGCACTCGATGCACACGCTGTGGTTGGGGATGTTGGGCCGTCGACCGTTGAGGAAGGCGCTGATGAGTTCCAGCAGGGGCCCTTTCCCGATGGGACAGCCCCGCAGCTCGAAGTCCACCGGCACATAGGCGGAGGCGGGCAGGGATTTCTCCAGGGTCCGGATGTATTCCGGCCGGGCGTAGACCTGCTCCATGAACTCCCGCACATCGGCGAAATTGCGCAGGGCCTGGATCCCACCAGCGGTGGCGCAGGCCCCGATGGTGACCAGGAAGCGGCTCCGCCGCCGGATCTCCTGTATCTGTTCGATCTGCTCGGGGGTGGAGATGCTCCCCTCCACCAGGGAGAGGTCGTAGGGCCCGCGCACGACCGCCCGGGAGGCTTCCAGGAAGTATGCGATCTCCAGCTCATCCGCCAGGGTGAGCAGCTCATCCTCGCAGTCCAGGAGGGTCAGCTGGCAGCCATCGCAGGAGGCGAACTTCCAGACCGCCAGCTTGGGCTTGCGACGACGCGCCATCGCGTCCTCCTTCCCGGTTTTGGATCGAAACGAACGCGAGCCCTTACAGCTCCCGCACCTCCAGGAGCGGGCGGACGCGGCCCAGGGGGAACACCGGGCCGTCCCGACAGATGAAGACAGGGCCGAACTGGCAGTGGCCGCAGAACCCCACAGCGCACTTCATGTTCCGCTCTAGGGACAGGAAGATGCGCTCCGGGGGCACCTTGCGATCCTCCAGCTCGCGGGCCGCCACACGCATCATGACCTCGGGGCCGCACATCAGAATGAACGCCTTCCGGAAATCCAGCAACCGCTCGGCCAGAGGGAGCAGCGTGGTGACCACCCCGATGTGCCCCCGCCAGGCTTCGTCCCCGCGGTCCACCGTCACGAAGACCTGCAGATCCAGCCGCCCCCGCCAGCGTTCCAGCTCCGCCGGATACAGCAGGTCGGCGGGCGTGCGGGCTCCATAGAGGAGCACCACCTGCTTGTATTCGGAGCGATGAGCCAGGATGTGCTGGAGGGCGGGACGCAGGGGTGCCAGCCCGATGCCCCCGGCGAGGATCAGGATGTCGTGTCCCTTGGCCTCCTCAAGGGGCCAGCCCTTCCCGAAGGGGCCTCGCACCCCCACGACGTCGCCTTTCCGGAGCCGGGCCAGGGCCCGCGTGACGGATCCGACCGCCCGCACCGTGTGCTCCAGGTCCCCGCTGCGGGGATGGACCCCGCTGATGGAGATCGGGACCTCGCCGATGCCGAACAGGTAGAGCATGTTGAACTGGCCGGGCTGGAAGGCCGACGGGCGGCCCTCCGGAGGGCGCAGGCGCAACGTCACCGTGTCCCCGGTCTCCCGGCGGATCCCGGTGACCGGATAGGGGGTGGGGAGGAAGCGCTCCAGCGTCGGCGCCGATGGGTGGGTGGGAGAAGGGATCATGGCGTCCTCCGCTCCGACGGAGCGTAGAGATCCAGCAGCTGCAGGCGGGTCGCTTTCAAGCGGCCGGCGACCACAGCGAGCAGGCGGCTCAGGATCCAGGCGGCGAGGGCGCAGTCCTGGCTCATCCGGGCCCGGAGGGCGGCGGCGTCCAGGACCACGGCGGTGGTTTCGGCGAGGGCGCGGGCGTCAAACTCCCAGCGGTAAGGCGGGAGCGCCCACGACCAGCCGACCACTTCCCCCGCGCTCACGGTTTGCAGGCGCAGGGTTCCCCGCTCGGGCGCGAACATCTCGATGGCCACCAGGCCGTCCACGATGAGGAAAAAGGCATCGGCGGCGCGTCCCTCCCGCAGCAGCAGCGCGTCCGGCGGGTAGGTCTGCAGCCGCGCCATCTCCGCCAGGACCTCTTTCCAGGCCTCCTCCATGTCGTGGGTGAAGGGGTGCTGGCGCAGGGCCTCCAGGATCGCCGCTTTGGACATCGGATCACCTCCTCTCCGCCTCGAGGGTGGCGCCGTCGGTCCTGCGGATGGCGGCCACCTCTTCGGTCAGATCGATCCCTACCGGGCACCAGGTGATGCAGCGTCCACAGCCGACGCATCCCGAGGTCCCGAACTGCTCCCACCAGGAGGCCAGCTTGTGGGTCAGCCACTGCCGGTAACGGGCCTTCGCGCTCTGGCGGATGGGGCGGCCGGCGGTGTAGGTGAACTCGGTGGTGAAGCACGAATCCCAGCGGCGCACCCGCTCGGCCTGGGTGCCGGTGAGATCGCTGACGTCCTCCACAGTGAAGCAGAAGCAGGTGGGACAGACCATGGTGCAGTTCCCACAGGTGAGGCAGCGCTGGGCCACCTCCTCCCAGCGGGGATGCTCCAGGTTGCGGTAGAGCAAGGCGGGCAGGTCGGTGGTGTCCATCTGCCGGCCCATGGCGCGGGCGGTGGCGGCGAGTTGCGCCTCCACCGCGGCCCGGTCGGCCTCGGTGGCGGGAGCGCAGGGGATGCCGGCCATCAACGCCGCACCCCGCTCCGTCCCGATCTCGACGATGAAGGCCTCCGCCAGCTCCGTGAGGATGAGGTCCGCGCCCGGTGGGGCCTTGGGCCCGGTGCCCATGGAGGCGCAGAAGCATGTGCCGCCGGCGACGGCGCACTGCACGGCGATCAGGAAAACCCCCTCCCGACGGGCCTGATACGTCGGGTCCACATACGGCCCGCCCATGAACACCCGATCCAGGATCGCGATGGCGTGAAGCTCGCAAGCCCGGACCCCCAGGAACGCATAGCGGGGCGCAGGATCCGAGGGGGCGATCCACTCGAACCCCGCGCCGTTGCGGCGCGCTCGGCCCAGGGAGAGGACCGGGGGATGCAGGAAGCGCTTCCAGGAATGGGGCCCCACCGCGTAGCCGAAGAAGGAGGAATCCTCCCGACGCTTCAGACGATAGCGTCCGCCGTCCTGCTCATCGGTCCATCCGATGGGGAGATCCGAGACCTGATGGATCTCATCGTAAACGATGGCCCCTTCCCGGATGCAAGGGCCGATGACGGTGTAGCCCTGCCGGCGGAGTGCATCGATCAGGTCCTGCAATCGGGCTTTCTCCATTCGCCACACCGAGTTCGGAACGGGGATCGGGGCCTCGGGGTTTGCCATGGCGCTCTCCTCCCTTTGATACCAAGGGCTGGGCGAAAGTCCGGGCGTTCCTTAAATCAATTATAAACTCTCCTGTTCGGCGCGGCCCGTGAGGAAGCACAACGACGAATTGTGATTTTATTCACAATTTGTGGGCTCTTCTTAGCAGATTCGGGGGAGGGGTTCGCCGGCGGGCATGCTGACCACTCGGAAGCCGCCCACCCGGGTTCGTAGCAGGACCAGGTGGCGGGGGTCCTCCACGACCTCTCCGATCACGGTGGCTTCCTGGCCCAGGGGGTGGGAGCGCATGGCCTCCAGCACCCGCTCCGCGTCCTCCCGGGCGACGATGGCCACCAGTTTCCCTTCGTTGGCCACGTGGAGGGGATCCAGGCCCAGCAACTCGCAGGCGCCCTTTACTTCATCCTGGATCGGGATGCGCGCTTCGTCCAGCTGGATGCCCACGCGGGAGCTCATGGCGATCTCGTTGAGGGCGCTGGCCAGGCCGCCGCGGGTGGCGTCGCGCATGCAGCGGATGCGAGGGCTGGCGCGGAGCATGGCGGCCACCAGGGTGTGAAGCGGCGCGGTGTCGGATCGGATGGGCTGCTCGAACTCGATTTGCTCCCGGGCCAGCATCACCGCGATGCCGTGGGCGGCGATGGGGCCATTCAGGAGCACCACGTCCCCGGGCCGGGCTTGGTCCGCGGAGAGCGTCCCCTCGTATTCCACGAGGCCGAGGCCGGTGGTGGTGATGAAGATCTTGTCCGCCTTCCCCCGGTTGACCACCTTGGTATCCCCGGTGACGATGGGAACCCCCGCCTCCGCAGCGGCCCGGCGCATGGAATCCACGATCTGGCACAGCGTGTCGATGGGCAACCCTTCCTCGAGGATAAAGGCCGCGCTCAGGAACAGCGGCCGGGCTCCACTGACGGCCAGGTCGTTAATGGTCCCGTTCACCGCCAGCCGGCCGATATCCCCCCCGGGGAACACAATGGGATCCACCACGAAGGCGTCGGTGGTGAGGGCGAGGCGCAATCCGTTTACGTTCAGGACCGCGGCGTCGTTCAGCACCCGGGTTTCTGGCGGCAGGAGGAGGGGGCGGAACACCTTCTCGATCAGCTCGTGCATCAGCCGCCCCCCGCTGCCGTGTCCCAGCAGCACGGTGCGATAGGAAAGGGGCGGGATGGGACAGGCTCCCAGGCTCTCGGTCGCCATCGGTTTTACGCTCCCCGGAAATGAGGTTCCCGCTTTTCAAAGAAAGCGGCCAGGCCCTCCGCGAAATCCGGCGTCTCGGCGATCTCCACGAGACACCGCAGCTCTTTCGCCATATGGGAATCCAGACGATCGATCCCCAGCGCCTCATTGATAAGGGCCTTGGTGATCGCCCATGCCCGGGTGGGCCCGCGCGCCAGACGGTGGGCGATGGCCTCCACCTCCTGATCGAAGGTTTCAAAGGGGAAGATCCCGTTGATGAGGCCCCATTCCAGGGCCTGCTGGGCGTTGAGGCGGGGGTTCAGAAAGACCATCTCCATGGCCCGCCGCAGGCCGATGAGGCGGGGGAGAAGGAAGGTGGTGCTCTCCGCCCCCGTGAGGCTGGTTTTGGAGTAGGCCCATTCGAAGGCGGCGCGATCGGAGGCGAAGACCAGATCACAGGCCATGGCCAGGCCCAGGCCACCCGCTGCCGCCACCCCTTTGACGGCGGCGATGAACGGTTTGGGCGCGCGCCGGATCTCGGAGATCGTGCTGTGCAGGTATTCCAGGATCTCCTTGAAGCTCCGCCCGTATCCGCCCTCCACCGGCCGGGCCTCGGGTTGCAGGTAGGAGAAATCCTCCGGATGCTCCCGCTCCCGGACGTATTTCAGGTCCGCCCCGCTGCAAAAGGCCCGATCCGTCCCGGCCAGGATGACGCAGCGGATCGCAGGGTCGCGGGCGAGCTGCAGGGCCGCCTTCCGCAGGTCCCGGGCCATCGCCACGTCCAGGGCGTTGAACCGCTCGGGACGGTCCAGCCGGATGATCCCGATCGCATCTTTCCGTTGCATCCGAATGTGATAGAGTTCGACGACAACGGGTTCCATCGGGCGCTCCCCGGGTTCTCGGAGATACATGCAGGGCCTTCCCCACGCCCAGATCTCTTCCTTGCCCATCGTCCACAGGGAGATCAAAATCCGTGCGGATCCGATTCAGGATGATACTACAGGAAAACCCGGCCGAGCAATGGGGAAGCCGGTGGATTAGGACGCCCGCGGGGCGACGCGATGCGGCGGCCAGGCAATTCCCGTGGGAAGGGAGGGTAACGGGCGCGCTGCGATCCTCGTGAAGCGTTTGCCGCGTGGGAGGCGCCTTCCTTGGAGAGGTGCGTCCGCCAATGTAACGTGTGCTCTGGGAGGCCGAGATGTGGATGCGGAAGCGGCGCGCAGCGGAACCACTCGGCTTCTGGAGGTTACATCCAGCGCTTCATGCTTTCACAGAAGTCCTTTCAGTCAGGATCAAATGAACAACGGGAAGAGCCCTCAACTCCAATTTTGATAGATCGATGATCTTGCTGGCCTCCTCAATCTCAATCCCTATAACACGATTGTGCTCGTCAAAGTCCAGCACAATCCCTGGGGCGATCTCCTCTGACAGTACTTACTCCTTCAATCAATTTGATATACAACATATCGGTCTCAGGGTGATATTCGAAAATCATTGTCTTCTCCCCATTAAGGCCTGAAGCGGCGGTCGAAAAAAGCGTTATGCACGGTCTCCCCATCCGGTTCTGTCACGACTCGAAGGTACTTGTCTACCTCGGCAACATACCTCCAATAACGGATACGCCCGTTGGGCTGCACTTCGGTGCGAAGATGATCTCCTCTCGGTTCAAGATTTCACCCCGCGGGGAACACACAGGATATGTGCGACCTGATAGCAGAGGAGAGCCCTCATGTCAAGTCTGTCCTTCCAGCTCCCTCATTCCCTTAGGCCCTGTGATGTGCCCCCCGTATTCATACCAGATCCGGCATGCGCCCTCGCTGCTCACCATGCAGGCACCCACGGGGGTTTCCGGCGTGCACGCTTTGCCGAAGAGCCGGCAATCGTAGGGCGTGGCGATGCCGGCCATGATGTTGCCGCAGAGGCATTCCTGGGTGAGACGGGGCGGGGCATCGCCCAGCCATTCGGAGAGCCGGATCTCGAAGCGGGCCCGAGCGTCCACCCAGGCGTATTTCCGCCGCAGGCGCAGGTTGCCGTTGGGGACATAGGCGATGCCCCGCCAGACCCCGCTCTCGGTCTCGAAGACCTCCCACAGCAGCCGCTGGGCGTTGCGGTTGCCCTCCGGCGTGACGCAGCGCGGATAGGCGTTGACCACCCGCTTCTCCCCCCGACGGATCAGCTCCACCAGCTGCACCAGGGCGCTCAGGATGTCCAGGGGTTCGAAGCCGGCCACCACCACCGGGATGCCGTGGCGTTCCACGAAGCGCTCGAAGATCTTCCACCCGGTGATGGTCGCCGCATGCCCTGCGGCCAGGAACCCCTGCACCCGGGTCTGGGGCATCTCGGCCACGATCTCCATCACCGGCGGGATGTATTTGTGGGCGGACAAGACAGAGAAGTTCTTTGGGGGGCCGGAGAGGATGACGGCGGCGGTGGCCACCGCCGTGGTCTCGAAGCCGGTGGCGAAGAAGACGACTTCCCGATCGGTCTCCCGGGCGATCTGAAGGGCCTCCCACGGGCTGTAGATCACCCGCACGTCCGCCCCCTCCGCCTTGGCCTCCGCCAGTGATTTAAGGGTCCCGGGCACCCGAAACATGTCCCCGAAGGTGGCCAGGATCACCCCCTGCTCGGCCAGGTAGACGGCCTCGTCCACCTCCGGCATGTCGGTCACGCACACCGGGCAGCCGGGCCCCATGATCACCCGGAGGTTGGGCGGAAGCAGGCTCCGGAGGCCGAAGCGGGCGATGCTCTGCTCGTGGGTGCCGCAAACGTGCATGACCGAGATGGGCTCCGGAAGATCCCGGCACAGCCGATCCAGGGCCTGCTGGAAGGCCTGCACCCGTTCCGGATCCCGGAACTCCAGCCGCTCGGAAGGCTTCGCCATGCGCGCCCGGATCATGGCCCTTCCTCCACCGCGCGCAGCTCATCCCGGATCTCGGCGCGCAGCAGATCCTCCTCCGTCGTCCGGAGCAGGGCCTCGTAGAAGGCGAGGGTGTTCTCCACCTCCTCCGGAGGGATGCGGCGGATGGCGAAGCCCACATGGACCAGGACGTAGTCCCCCGGCGAGACGGGCTCGTCCACAACGTGGAGCAGCACCGGCTTGCGCATCCCCCAGAAGTCCACCAGGGCCGTCCTCTCGTTCACTTCCACCACTTTCCCCGGCACGCCTAAGCACATCATACACCTCCTGTCGGAAACAGATCGGAAGCGCCCTCCAGACGGGCCGCGGCGATCAAGATCTGGCCCAGGCTGATCCCCCCATCGTTGGGGGGGACCTGGCGGTGCAGGAGGACGGTGAAGCCTTCCTCTTCCAGACGTCGGGCGGCCTCTTCGGTCAGATAACGATTCTGGAAGCAGCCGCCGGTCAGCGCCACCCGCGTTTCCCCCACGGCCCGGGCCACGGCGACGATGGCCTCCACCAGCGCCCGGTGGAAGCGCGCCGCGATCCGGCCTCGATCCGTCCTCCGCCGCAGGTCCTCCAGGATGGCCTCCAAGAGGGGGCGCCAGTCCAGGACCCAGGCGGGCTCTCCCCCCGGGTTTTCGACCAGGGGAAGCGGATAGGCGCGCCGCTCGGCGGGATCGGCGAGGAACTCCAGCGCCATGGCGGCCTGGCCTTCGAAGCTCACCTGCTGGTGCAGATCCAGGATGGCCGCCACCGCGTCGAACAGCCGCCCCATGCTGGAGGTGCGCGGGGCGTTCAGCCCGCGGGCCATCATCCGGGCCAGGGCCTGGCGTTCGGCCGGGCGCAGCGTCCGCACCGGCGGGAGGTCCTCCCATTCCATCGCCGCCTCGCCCGCCATCTCCCACAGCAGCGCGAAGGCGACCCGTCGGGGCTCGTGGACCGCCGCGTCCCCTCCGGGGAGGGAGAAGGGCCGCAGGCTGGCGACGCGCCGGAAGCCGGAGGCGTCCCCCCACAAGAACTCGCCGCCCCAGATGGTCCCATCCGGTCCGTAGCCGGTGCCATCCCAGGTGACTCCCAGGGCCGGACCTTCCACGCCGTGATCGGCCAGACAGGCCGCCAGATGGGCGTGATGGTGCTGGATCGGGAGAAGGGGCAAGGGAGAGGGAAGCCGGACCGGCAGGGGGAGGTCCCCGGCGGCGGCCCGTTGCGCCCAGATGGTCGAGGCGTAGTCCGGGTGCAGATCGTGGGCGATGGCGACCGGCTCCGCCTCATACAGGCGGAGGAAATCCACGATCATGCGCTCGAAGGTCCGGAGGGCCTCCACCGTGTCCAGGTCTCCGATGTGGGGGCTCAGGAAGATCTGGCGGCCGATGCTGAGGGCGATGGTGTTCTTGAGGTGCCCGCCCACGGCCAGCAAGGTGGGCAGCGGCCGGCTCAGGAGGATGGGCAGCGGCGCGAAGCCGCGAGCCCGACGGAGGATCCGGGGCTCCCCCCGCATCCAGACCATCACGCTGTCGTCGGCGTGGCGGGCGATGGGGCGGTTGTGGATCAGAAAAGCGTCGGCGACGCGGGCCAGCCGCTGGAAGGCCTCCCGTTCGTCGGTGCAGATGGGCTCGTCGATCAGGTTGCCGCTGGTGGCCACCACAGGGAAATCCAGCTCCCGCAGCAACAGATGGTGCAGCGGCGTGTAGGGGAGCATCACCCCCAGGTAGGGGTTCCCGGGGGCCACGTTCGAGGCCACCGGGGCTCCGGGTCGGCGGGGGAGCAGCACAATGGGGGCCTCCGGCCCGGCAAGCAGCGCCTCGATCTCCGGCGAGGTCTCACACATCACGCGAACCTGATCGAGGTCCCGGGCCATCAGGGCGAAGGGCTTGTCGCGGCGGGGCTTGCGGGCTCGCAGCCGCGCGATGGCCTCCTCGTTCCGCGCGTCGACCATGAGGTGGAATCCCCCCAGCCCTTTGACGGCCACGATCTGGCCCGCGCCCAAAGCGGCCGCGGCCCGGCGCAGCGCCGCGTCCCCCCGGGCGATCCGGCGGTATTCCCCCACCTGAAGGGGGAAGTCCGGGTGGTCCTCCCCATCCGAATCGGCGGAGGGATCCCGCGCGTAGAACGCGAGGGTCGGGCCGCAGCGTGGACACGCGTTAGGCTGGGCGTGGAAGCGGCGATCCATCGGGTTTTCGTATTCGGCCTGACACGCCGGGCACATCCGGAAACGGCGCATCGTGGTGTTGGGCCGATCGTAGGGCAGGGCCTCCACGATGGTCCAGCGCGGCCCGCAATCGGTGCAGTTGGTGAACGGATAGCGATAACGGCGATCGGCGGGGTCCAGGATCTCGGAGAGGCAGCGCGGGCATGTGGCGATATCCGGAAGGATCAGGACCGTTTTCTCCCCTTCGCCCTCGCTGTGGCGGATCTCGAAGCCGGCGTAGCCGGCCGGGTCCAGAGGGAGGGCATGAAGATTATGGATGCGGGCGCGGGGAGGGGCTTCCCGGGGGAGGCGCTCCAGGAAGCGCGCCAGGGCGTGCGGGGGGCCTTCCACCTCGATGAACACCCCCTGGGGATCATTCCGGACCCACCCGGCCAGGCCCAGCTCGGTGGCCAGCCGGTAGATGTAAGGACGGAACCCCACGCCCTGCACGGCGCCCTGGATCTCCACCCGCAGCCGTCGCCGTTCAGCGGCCATGATCCCCTCGACGCGCCCCAAGTTGCGCCGTCAGCCATCCCACCCACTCGTCCACGCCCTGGCCGGTCCGGCATGACAGAAGGAAGAGGGGGATCCCCGGACGGAGGATCGACAGGCCGTGCCGGAAGGCGGAGAGGTCGAAGTCGATGTAGGGCATGAGGTCCACTTTGTTGAGCACGACGGCGTCGGCCTTCTGGAACATCCCCGGATACTTGTAGGGCTTGTCGTGTCCTTCGGGGACGCTGGCGACCACGATGCGGAGATGGGCGCCCAGATCGAACTCCGCCGGGCAGACCAGGTTCCCCACGTTCTCGATGAACAGCAGGTCGAGGTCGGGAAGGGGGAGATGGGAGAGGGCGGAACGGATCATCGGGGCATCCAGATGGCAGGCGCCGCCCGTGTTGATCTGCACCACCGGGATCCCACGGGCGGCGATCCGCTCCGCATCCAGGGTGGAAGCGATGTCGCCCTCAATGACCCCCGCGCGCAGGGAAGGGGGCAGGCGTTCCAGGGCGGCGAGGATCAGGCTGGTTTTGCCTGCCCCTGGGGCGGACATGAGGTTCACGGCCAGGAGGCCGGCGCGATCGAAGGCCGCGCGGTTTTCAGAGGCCACGGCCTGGTTGGCCTGGAGGATCGCCTTCACGACCGGGATCTGCGTCCCCATCCTCCACCTCCATGTATGCAACGAGGCAACCGGTTCCGCCGGTGATCTGAATATGGGGGCTGCCGCAGAAAGGGCATGTCGGAATCAACGGGGGTTCCACCGGGAACCGTGCCTTGCACGTCTGGCAATGCCCCTCTCCGGGCTCCCGGCGGATCCGCAGGATCGCGCCCTCGGCGAGGGTTCCCCGGCTCAGCAGATCAAAATAGAAACGAATGGAATCATCCACGTAACCGGTGAGGGCGCCCACCGTGAGATCGATGGCGAGCACGCGGCGCGCCCTTGCGGCCTCCGCTGCCTCCAGCACCACCGCGAGGATCCCCTCGGCGATCGCCC
>NZ_DAOUCJ010000021.1 GCF_034432235.1 Thermoflexus sp.
CGCCCTGGCCGGATGGATCGCCCTGCGGGGCCTGGGCCGGCCCGTCCCAGCGGCCGCGGCTCCCCCCACACCCCCCACGGATAGCGAGGGGGAGCTGTGGGAAGGCTTCCTGCTGCTGCCCGCGGGGGCACCCCTTCCCGCCTGGGTCCGGAGCAGTCCCACCCCCTTCTTGTGCCAGAGTGATTCCGATGAAGCGACAGTCGCACCACTTCGTGGTGCGATCTTGAGATTCGATCGGTTCGAGGAAATAGCTCCTCAGTTGAGTTTCCCGTTTTATTTTCCTGATATTTTGCCATCTGAATTTACCTTCTATGGAATTTATGTAACGATTTTTCAGCAATCACGGAAGATTTTTTCTGTTTCAGCGACGTGGGTAGATTCCACATGGGAACCTTTAATCCGTGTTGTTGCGCAACCAACGCCTCCTTCGCCTTATCCGGTATGGCCAGTGTTTTCACCAGAGACTCCTGATGTTCTGATACCCCCGGAGAAAGTATTCTTCCTTCCACAACCAGGTCTGCTTCTCCCGAGCGCACGAGGATATTTAGCGCTTTGGTTAGAGCAAAGCGTGCTCTATATACTGATTGCTGAGCATGATCGCCGTCGAGAATCCTTCATCAACATCGCTCAATCGCTACGGAAAGTCAGCAAAAGATGATATATTTAGGAGGCTAACATGCCAGTTGTCGATGTTTATTCTCCATTTTCTGGGACCATCACTAATATTGACTCTCTTTGTGCACCTCATAAAGCTTGCAATGGTGAAGGGTATTTAATCGATATCGCAGCCCTTCCAGGAACGAATGTTTATTTATATACCACTTATCCTATCAAGGTTTATATTTCAACGCTATATCAATGTTGTTATGGCATCAGCCCTGACTATTATCGACGTATTAGGCGTGTCGATTTATACGATTACTCTACAAATTGCTATGTTGGATCGGTATTTTATGGACATTTAGATCAAGCAGCGGGACAACAGCCTGATGGATGGACAACTCTTCTCACATCTAATAGGCTTTTACTAGGAAAAATACCTGGGTGCACTAAATGCACTTCAACGTGTTGTTGTGGTGCTATTAAGGACCCAGAATGTTGCTTCTCGGGACCTCATGTGCATATAGGCATGATCAATGGTCAGAGAGCCCCTCTGGCATGCTGGCAAACTGTTAGTGAGGGAACCACACTGCTTTACTCATTTCAAGTTTATCCATGCTGAGGAGGGGCACCGATGCAAGCCGGGACGGTCCTTCGCTGGATCATTATTTGGGGGGTGCTGGCCGTAGGGGTCTGGGGGGCTTGCCAACCCTTGCGGCCACCCGCCCCTTCACCGGCTCCCACGCCAGCCACCCCTCTATCAGTTCCCACGCGCCCCTCGGGAGGGACCACTCCTACCCGGGCCCCCGCAAGGACCCCATCCCTCACCCCTCCGGCCTGTGTGTTTCAGGAGGTCTCGGATCCGGAGAACCCCACGCCGGCCGATCGTGCCTTGCTGCCGGATCCTTCCCGCTGGCGGTGGGAGCCGGCATCGGTGGGCGGGCAACCCCTACGCAGGATCCGTGGTCTGATCCAACCGCCTCTGCCTTGGCGGGTTTCGTCGGGAGGGGCGGCGCTGGAAGTGCGGTTGTTGCTGAACCGGAACGCCCGGGCCGTTCAGGTGGCAGTGGACCTGCGGAGGGAGGCCCATCGGCGGTTGCATCCGGAGGAAGCCTGGGATGTCTTTCTGAGCCCGGAGCTGATCTTCCAGCCCCACGTGCGGGGAGCGGCTTGGGGAGGTGCGGCCTGGGAGCTCTGGTTGCCGCGGGCCGCGGCCCAGCTGCGGGCGCGGCAGGAGGCCTTCCCCTCGGACCGGATAGGATCCCAGCAGCTGCGGGTGACGCCGGATGGGCGGGTGAGGCTGGAGGATCCGGCTCGCGGCGTTTCTCGGGATCTGGGGGCGCCGGCGCCGATGGGGGAGGCGTTGGTGATGACCGGGACCATCGTGCTGGCGCGGGAACGGAATCGGTCGATGTGGTGGCGGGGGGACGCCGCCACGGGACAGTGGGAGCGGTTGGGGGAGATCCCAGAGGACCATCCCGGGGACTGGGTTTTTCGGAGCTGGGCGTGGGATCGCTCCGAGTGGATGTGGCTGGCGATTGGCGGCGTCAACGGCCTTGAGCCGGCCCACAGTCCCTCCTGGCGCATCCCGGCTCATCCTGGAGCTCCGCTTCAGGCCTTTCCGCCTCTCCCCATCTCCCGGATTCCAGGTGATGGCCCCGAGTCCGTGTGTGACCTGTTCCCTGTGGGGACCTCGGGCCGGTGGCTGTTGTGGTGCCGGGTGGCGATCCTGCGGCCCGAAGGCAAGCCGGTTGTGCAATTTGGGGTGACCATCGATGGGGCTACCGGGCGGGTGGAGGGCCCGGAGGATCTGGGGTTGAAGGATCCGCTGGTGGATCTGCCAAAGGGCGGGGTGATGGGGCCGAGCTTTTACCTTTCCCCCGATGGACGGTGGCTGGCGGTGGAGTTCGCGGAGGTGGGACCGGAGGGCGGCTGGCGGGGAGCGCGGAGCCTGTATTTGCTGGATGGGGCACAGCCGGGATGGGTGCGCCGGTGGCCGGGTCGGACCTGGGTAGCCTGGGATCCGGCAGGGGGTGGGGTGGCGCTGTGGGATGTGGGGAAGGATCAGCTGGAGTGGCTGCGGCTGCCTCCGGGTCCCAACGGGGAGCCGGTGCCCTTAGCGGAGGCGGCGACCGCCGGGCCTCTGGCGTTCCTGGAAGGGGGATTGGTGACCCTATCCCGGACGAACCCGGCGGCGCTGCAGCTCTGGGATAAGGCCGGACGCCTGCTGGGGGAGTGGGACTTCTCCCCTGAGGTAGAACGGATCTACAGCCTGCTGGGAGAGGGAGGACGGATATGGATCGGAGCCTTCGAGCGGACGCCGCCGGGGGAGCCATGCCGATTCGCCCTGCTGGAGTGGCAACCGCCGCGGAGTTCCCACGCCGCCCCCTGAGCTTTCCCGCCAGGCACCGAACTCATCACCTATGTGCGGATTCCTTTGCGAGGGAAGATTCTACGCCTGATGATGCAGAGTCCTGCGTGTGCGCCGCCCTGGCCCGGGAGGTGGAAACGCTCAGCGGCGGGCGGCTGGGGGTGCGGTCGCTACGGGAGCCCGAGGTGCAGGCCCGACGGAACCCGGCCCGTCCCGGCGGGCGCTAAGAGCCGATGCTCGTCGAGGTCGAAGGGGAGCGGGTGCGGGTCTTGGCGGGCCTTGGGATGCGGGCGCGTCTCGTGCAGGTCTTGGGCCCGGTGCGGGCGTTGCGGGCCGCCCAGGCCGTGGCCCGGCACGGCGGGCCGGTGCTGGGGGTGGATTGGGGGAGGCGCGATTTCCTTCGCCGCACCACAGGCGCCCTGGCCGGATGGATCGCCCTGCGGGGCCTGGGCCGGCCCGTCCCAGTCGGCATCTTCGGTATGACCCATGGCCCCCTTTCAGGAGCGGAAGCAACTGCGGTGCCTGTTGGATCA
>NZ_DAOUCJ010000022.1 GCF_034432235.1 Thermoflexus sp.
GGCCTCGCCCTCGCGCGGGAGATCCGGCGGCGCGGGTGGCCGATCCGCATCCTGCTGCTCAGCGCCTACGATGACGAGGCGCTGATCCGGGAGGCCATGGCCGTTGGGGTGGAGGGTTATCTTCTCAAAAGCGAAGGCCTGGAGGCCATCGCCGCGGCGGTCCAGAGCGTGGCCCGGGGCCTGACCGCCTTCAGCCCGGAGATCCTGGCCAGGGCGCGGGGGCTTCCGGAGCGGGGCGGGGGAGGCCTGACGGAGCGGGAGCGGGAGATCCTGGAACTGGTGGCCGAGGGGCTGACCAACCGGGCCATCGCGCAGCGCCTGAGGCTCTCCCCGCGGACCGTGGAATATCACCTGGGCCAGATTTTCCAGCGGCTGGGGGTGAGCAGCCGGGCCGCGGCCGTGAAGGAAGCGATGCGACGGGGATGGCTTCAGGGGATGAGGCACCCCAGTGAGGGCGAATAGGCCCCGCAGGCCCTCCGGGAATCGTCTTGCTGGATAGGGAGGGGCCCCTCAATGCCCCTCCGGCAGGGGCCACCCGTGCGCGTTCTACAGCAGGTAAGTAAATCCGGAGCGCTCAGGTTCCCCATGGGCTCCTCGCTGGATCCTCGACAGAGGAAGCCTCGTAATCCCCCGGAACAGGACCTGTGGAAATCCACAGGGGAACTCCTGAGGAAAATACGGTTGCGAAGCGACCTCTGGCTGCTTACTATAAGATTGCGTGAGGAAATAAGCACAAGAAATGGATGTGTCTCTGGTCTAATATCCTCATCCATATCACGGGATAGCTGTATGGGCTGGCGGATCTGGGGCTCTGGTTCCACCGGCCGGAGGTGGAGCTGGTCGATACTGCGCCGCTGTGGTTTGGGAAGACATCTGGAGGAGAGAAAAGTTCAAATAGGAGGTGAATTGTGAGGAAACAATGGTTGTTATACGACGGTGGGTGTGCAGCGTGCATCGCGCTGGCCCAAGAAGTAGAAGCTTTGAGCGGAGGACGGCTGGGGGTGCGGTCGCTACGGGAGCCCGAGGTGCAGGCCCGACGGAACCCGGCCCGCCTCGGCTGGCGCTGGGAGCCGATGCTCCTGGAAATCGAGGGGGAGCGTGTCCGGGTTTTCACCGGGTTTGCGCTGTGCTGGCGCCTGGTGCAGATCCTGGGCCCCGAAGACCCGCCCCCACTCGGAAGGATCAGGATAGACGGGGGATTCCTCCAAAAATGAGGAAGCGCGAGGCGGACGAAGGGACTAAGATGAAGAGGGAAGTCTTTCGTCTTTGGAGGTGAGGCCATGACCGAGCGCTATCTCTGATATGACAGCGGGTGTTCGGTGTGCGCGGCCCTGGCCCGGGAGGTGGAAACGCTCAGCGGCGGGCGGCTGGGCGTGCGGTCGCTGCGGGAGCCCGAGGTGCAGGCCCTGCTGGACCGCGCCCGCCCCGGCGGGCGCTAAGAGCCGATGCTCCTGGAGATCGAAGGGGAGCGGGTGCGGGTCTTCACGGGGCTGGCGGTGCGCTGGCGCCTGGTGCAGGTTCTGGGCCCGGTGCGGGCGTTGCGGGTGGCCCAGGCCGTGGCCCGGCACGGCGGGCCGGTGCT
>NZ_DAOUCJ010000023.1 GCF_034432235.1 Thermoflexus sp.
CTGTTCCACGCGAGCGCGCAGGGAACCCGGAGAGAGCATCCCGTTGTTGAGGAGATCCTCGGGGTCTTCGCCTTTCCATACACGGAAGGCGGCCAGGGCCCGATCAAGAGCCCCTTGCCCCCAAAACGGATGCCGCAGATCCAGCATCAGGGTCGCTCCATGCGTTCGGAGCACCCCCATTCGCTCCAGCAGTTGCTGAAGGAAAGCGAGATAAATGGATCCCTGAGCAGGATCCTCATGTCCCAGCCAGCGCTGCAGGTGCCGCACCCAGCGGATGGGTAGACGTCCTTCGCGGGTCAGGGTGATCTCGGGGAACCGTCGCAGGAAGCGGCCGAAGCGCCCCAGATCCCGTCCCAGCCGCAGAGGGGAAGCCGGGATCACAAGGGAAGGCGCTGGCGGCTCGGGATGGGGAAGGGCCTCGGCCACCTCAACCGGTAGAACGGCCTCCCCTTGGGGGAGTAGGGAGCGGATGGGGCGGCCGGCAGAGTGCCAGTAGATCAGGCCGGAGGCGGCGAGACGGACCGCGAGGGTTTCGAAAGGGGTCCCTGATGTGCCACCCCCCATGATCTCATATAAAATCAAAAAGGCCAGAGCCGGCATGGCGCCTCCGGCCCGGCGCAGCCCTTCGATCATGGCGCGGCCCTCCGGCGGGAGCTGAGCCCAGAGCGCCGCAAGGCGATCCGGGTCGCCGAGCCGGCCCGCCAGATCATCACCGACAGCGGGCAGCCCCTCCACGGGCCAGCCCTGCTGCTGGAGGATCTCCGCCAGCAACGCGGGCTCATAATAACGAATGACTTCCCGTAATCGCATGGCTGGAGCCCCTTCCCCTCCCCGTTTCGGGGAGGGGGGATTTTCGGGCTCCCCCTTCCCGACGAGGGAAGGGGGCCGGGGGGTTAGGTCTGATCCCCCGGGACCCTTGAGGGGGCGCGGGGGACCGATGACCAAAGTAAGGTCAGAAAATCTTAACGATATCGGTATGATGGAAGGGAACTCGATAGAATGCAGGACTCCGGGAAGAGGCGAACTTTATGGAAACCCAGCGGCTGGATCCCATACAAACCCCTTCCCTTCTGAGAGCAGGCGAGGTCCTGCAGGGACGATACCGCATTGAGCGGGTGCTCGGGACAGGAGGGATGAGCACCGTCTATCTGGCCCTGGACCTCCGCTTCTCCCCGGTACGGCGTCTCTGTGCGATCAAAGAAATGATCAGCCACATCCCGGATCCCCGGATGCGGGCGCTGGCGCAACAGAGCTTTGAGCGGGAAGCGGCCCTCCTGGCCACCCTCAGCCATCCCGCTATCCCCAAGATTTACGATTACTTTGTAGAAGGCGAGCGCAGTTATCTCGTCATGGAGTATATCCCAGGACAGGATCTGGAGACGCTTCTGCGGCGCACGGAGGGGATGCTGCCGGTGGAGGATGTGGTGAACTGGGCGCTCCAGATCTGCGATGTGCTCCATTATCTTCATTCCCAGCAGCCGCCCATCATCTTCCGGGATCTCAAGCCGTCCAATATTATGGTGGATCCCTACGGGCGGGTGTTCCTGGTGGATTTCGGGATCGCCAAGGTGTTCCAGGCCGGGCAGCGGGGGACGATGATCGGGACAGAGGGCTATAGCCCGCCAGAGCAATATCGAGGCGTGGCAGATCCCCGCACGGACATCTATGCCCTGGGGGCCACATTGCATCACCTGCTGACGCGTCAGGATCCGCGCCTGGAGCCCCCGTTCTCTTTTCACGAGCGCCCGATTCGCCGGATCAACCCGGCGGTCCCGGAGGCCATCGCCCAGGTGGTCATGCGCGCCCTGGAATACGATCCGGAGCGCCGGTTCCAATCGGCCCTGGAGATGAAACAGGCATTGCTGGCGGCGATGGGGATGCGGACGCCTGCGCATTCAATGGCCCCTCGGGAAGCTCCATCCAGGAGCGCGCCGTATCGGGTGAAGTGGACCTTCGTCTGCGAGGATGAGATCCGTTCCCGCCCGGTGGTCGCGGAGGGGATCGTCTTCGTGACCTCTTATGATCATAACGTCTATGCCCTCTCCGCAGAGGATGGAAGGCTCCTCTGGAAGTTTGCGACGGAGGGCGGCATCGGCGGCGCCGTGGCGGTCGCCTCGGATCGGGTGGTGGTGGGCTCGCTGGACCACCGGCTCTACGCCCTGCGGGCGAAGGATGGCGAGCTCCTGTGGGCGCTGGAGCTGGGCGGGCCGATCTATACGACGCCACGGATCGCCGCCGGCCTGGCTTTCCTGGGCGCCGATGATGGGATTTTCTACGCGGTGGATCTGGACAGCGGCCGGGTGGTCTGGAAGATGACCTTGAGCGCCCCGATCCGGTCATCGGCCGGCCTGTATGGGGAGACGCTGGTGATCGGCAGCGAGGACGGCGGGGTGTATGCCCTGGATCTCCAGGGTCGCCTTCGCTGGCAGTTCGTGGCCCGTCGGGGGGTGACCGCCTCGCCCTGGGTGGACGGGGAGCTGGTCGTGGTGGGATCGTGGGACTGGCACGTGTATGCGCTGGATGCCCGGACCGGGTGGGCGATCTGGCGGTTCCGGACCGGGAAGCCGGTGCTTTCCTCCCCCGTGGTCTCGGAAGGCGTGATCTATGTGGGATCGGCGGATGGCTTTCTCTATGCCTTGAATGCCCGGACGGGGAATCCGGTCTGGCGATTCCAGACCGGTGGGCAGGTGAATGCTCCTCCCCTGGTGCTGGAAGGCCGGGTCATAGTGGGAGCGACCGATGGCTGCCTGTATGTGATGGATGCGCGCAACGGGAATGCCCTCTGGTCCTTCCAGACCGGCGGTCCGATCGTCTCCGCCCCGGAGTGGTGGGAGGGGATTCTCTTGGTCACTTCCATGGATTATCGGGTTTACGCGTTAAGTCTTTAACGAGCAGCCCTGCCCTGTTCGGGGAGTAAACATCGGTCCGCGATCCCTTCAGGGGATGAGGTAAACCCTCGCCGGATAGGAGAATAGCCAAGGCATGAAATGGCTCAAGCGCCTTTTCCAGCGACCGGAAACCCGGGAGAGCGCCTCGTCAGTGCCCCCGGACGTCCAGAGGGATGTTCCCGGTTCCGGGCCGGGAACTCCGCCTTCTCCTGTGGAGGAACCGAGGGGAGGAACCCTGCCGCTTCCTCCCATGCCAGCCCAGCGGGCAGGGGGGTTTCGTCTTGGCTGGGCCACGGATCCGGGCCTGGTTCGGCCCAGCAATGAGGATGCGATTCTGATCATGCACTTCGCTTACCAGGGCTCCCGGGAGCTGTTGCCCCTGGGTCTGTTCCTGCTCGCGGATGGGATGGGAGGGCACCGGGGGGGCGAACAGGCCAGCGATCTGGCTGTCCGGGAGATCGCCCGTTATCTGACCACCCGCCTTCTGATCCCTCATCTGGCCCATCGGGGCCCAGACCTTCCGGTTAAAGAGTTGCTGGAGGAGGCGCTGCAGGCAGCCAATGCCCAGATCCTCCAGGCGGTGCCGGGGGGTGGGACAACCGTGGTGGGAGCGCTGGTGATCGGAGAGAGCGTGCATCTGATCCATGTGGGAGACAGCCGCGCGTATCTGGTCTGGCCGGATCGGCTGGAACAGCTCACGGAGGATCATTCTCTGGTCCAGCGGATGATCTCGTTGAAAGAGCTGAGCGAGGAGGAGGCCGCAGGGGTTCCGCGAAACGTCCTCTATCAGGCGCTGGGGCATCCCAGCCGATTGAATCCGGGCTATCGCCGCGTTTCCCTTCCCCAGGATGCGTGGTTGATGCTCTGCACGGACGGATTGTGGGGGGAGGTGCCGGAGGACCGGATCCTGCAGGTCATCTGGGAAAGCACCTCCCCGCATGAGGCGTGCCACCGGCTGGTTCAGGAAGCGAAGGCCGCGGGTGGCCACGATAACATCTCCGTGATCCTGATCGGGCGATGAGCGTTCACGACGAGTTCGTGGACTACTATGCGATCTTAGGCGTCTCCCCCTCCGCGAGCGTAGAGGAGATCAAAAAAGCATACCGGGCGCTGGCGCGGAAGGTCCATCCGGACGTGCGCCCTGAGGCGGGGACCTCTCTGTTGTTCCGCCTGGTCCACGAGGCATATTCCGTGCTATCGGATCCGGAGCAGCGGGCGGAATATGACCGGCGCTGGCAGACGCGGTGGGGTAGCCGGGGAGCGTTCCTCCGGTTCCGCCTTCTGCTGAGCTGTTCTGCTCTGCCTGTCCTCTCCACCTCGCAAATTCTCTATGCGCTGCTCACGATAGAGCCCTCCCGACCTCATCCGATCGCTCGCCAGCCGCTTCATCTCTGTCTGGTGATCGATCGTAGCAATTCGATGAAAGGGGAGCGGCTGGAGCAGGTGAAGGCCGCCGCGCTGGAACTGGCCGACCAGCTGGGGCCTGACGACCGCATGGCGGTGGTGGCCTTTCACAATCGGGCAGAGGTGATCTGGCCCTTGAGCCCAGGGGGGGAGCGTCACCGGCTTTCGATGCGGCTGGAAACACTGAGGGCGGAAGGAGGCACGGAGATCTACCAGGGACTGCTCCTGGGGTTCCAGGAGCTTTTCCGCGCCCGCCAGGCGGGTGTCCATTCCCACCTGATCCTCCTCACGGATGGCCGGACCTACGGGGATGAGGACCGATGCCGGACCCTGGCGGATCAGGCGCGGGAGGCTGGGATCGGCATCAGTGCCTTTGGGATCGGGGAGGACTGGAACGACGCCCTGCTCGATGAGATCGCTGCCCGCAGTGGGGGGGTCTCGGGCTACATTGCATCGCCGGGAGAGATCCGCCGGCGCTTTCTGGAGCATCTGTCTGGATTACAGGATCGTTACGCAGAGGACGTGCGGCTGATGGTGGAGCCCGCGGAGGGTGTGCTGGTGACGGCCCTTTACCAGGTCGCGCCGGAGCTTCGGGTCCCGCCGCGGGAGGATTCCCGCTGGTATCTGGGGGCTTTGCATGCCTCCCGCCCGATTCAAGCGTTGATCGAGTTCGCCCTCCCGCCGCTGGAGCCGGGTTTCCTGGAGGTGGCCCGGCTGAGGGCACAGGTTCGCATCCCGGGGAACCCGCCGCAACTCGATGAGGCCGAGCTCTCCATTCAGGCCCATGCTCTTCCCGAGGAGCCGCTGATGCCCTCCCCGCCCGAGCCGGTGCTGGAGGCCTTATCTCGCGTGGTGATCTATCAGATGCAGGAGCAGGCCTGGGTAGATGTTCAGGCTGGGAGATGGATGGAGGGTGCCCATAAGCTTCAACAAGTGGGCACCCGTTTGCTCGAGCTGGGAGTGAAGGACTTGGCGCGGGAAGCGCTGGTGGCGGCCACCCGCCTGCTGCGGGGCCACTCCGTTTCCAGAAGCCGGCAGCTGGCCTTAAAATACGGGACGCGGATGCTGATGCTTCCGCCGCCCGAGCCGGGAGGAACGCCATGATCGAATGTCCGCTATGTGGCCGGAAATACCCCGTCGGCGCGCTGTTCTGCCCGGAATGCGGGGTCTATCTGCTCACCGGCGGGCCGTTACGCACCGAGCCGCTCCCAGAGGGCGTATCCATTCCGGCGGAATGGCCGGCTGAATCCCCTTCAGTGGCGGATGCCGGTCCGCAGCGCCTGGTGCTTCAGGTGCTGAATTCCGGCCGCCGTGTGGTGATCCGTCCCGATCAGGAGGTCCTGGTGGGGCGGCTGGATGTGGGCCGGGGGATCTTCCCCCAGGTGGATCTGACGCCCGATGGGGGGCTGGAGGGTGGGGTTTCCCGACGTCACGCGCGTATCTTTTTTCATGGCGACCGATTCTATGTCGAGGATCTGGGGAGCACAAATGGAACATATCTAAACGGAAGCCGATTGGAGCCCTACTCCCCCCATCCGCTGGGGGATGGAGACGAGCTGCGTTTGGGGCAGATCTCCATCCGGGTGGGATTCCTGTAGCCCATCCATCCCGGATCGTTCGCGGAGCGGAGGCGAACACCAGCCTGGTATGGCTGTGAGAGGAGCATGCGATGGGGTATACGATCCTGATCCATCTGGTCAACGCGGATCCGATTCTGGCGGAGGTCGAGCGGCTACCGGAGCCTCAGGACCAGGTCCTGATCTGCACCAACATCCGCCTCCGGGATGGGAAGGAGGTGCATTACATCGACCCGGAGGCCGTGCAGGTGATCATCCCATGGCATCGGATCTCCTTCGTGGAAGTCCTGAGCTCGCGCGAAGAGGCCGAGATCATCAGCTTCGTGCGGGAGCGTTGAGATGGCGCCTATCCCTATCCGGCCCGAGACGTCGGAGCGCCGGCGGATCCTGATCGTGGATGATGAGGCGCGGGTGCGGCAGTTCATCCGCCTGAACCTGGAACTGGAAGGCTTCGAGGTCTTTGAGGCCTCCAATGGCCTGGAGGCCTTAGAGAAGGTCAAGGAGCTGCTCCCGGACCTGGTGATCCTGGACGTGATGATGCCGGAGCTGGATGGCTTTGAGACCCTGGCCATGATCCGGGAGGTGAGCACGGTCCCGGTGATCATGCTCACCGTTCGAGCGGATGAAGCGGACAAGGTGCGGGGGCTGGAGCTGGGGGCGGATGATTACGTGACCAAGCCCTTTTCCCCTCGCGAGCTGGTGAGCCGAATCCGGGCGGTCCTGCGGCGGGTGGATACCCCGGCCACAGCCGGGGGAGCGATTCGGATCGATGATTACCTGACCATCGATTTCAACCGGCGGGTGGTCATCGCCGGGGGGAAGGAGATCAAGCTGCGGCCGACGGAGTGGCGGCTGCTGTATCACCTGGTGAATAACGCGGGCCGGACGCTGACCCATGAGAGCTTGCTGGCCAAGGTGTGGGGCTATGAATACCGGGATGAAACCCATTACCTCCGGCTGTATATCAATTATCTCCGTCAGAAGATCGAGCCGGACCCCTCGCAGCCGCGCTATATCCTGACTGAGCGAGGGGTGGGATACCGGTTTGTGGATTTCCGGGGCGGGGAGCTGGAGCGGCTCAAGCAACGGGCGGCGGAGCGTCCGGGGGCTTGACAGAGTTCACCCTCACGCGATTTTCCGGGATGAGGATGAGGAAATGGAGCGCCTGGATCGCATCGTTATTGATCCCGATAGAGGTTCGCGCGGCGAGGGATGTGTTATAATTAAATTGCGGGGCGTGGCGCAGCCAGGTTAGCGCACCACGTTTGGGACGTGGGGGTCGTCGGTTCGAATCCGACCGCCCCGACTGCATGCGGGCGTAGCTCAGAGGGTAGAGCGTCTGCCTTCCAAGCAGAAGGTCGCGGGTTCGAGTCCCGTCGCCCGCTCCTGGATAAGGAAGGGGCTTCTTGTGCTCTTTTGTTTGATCTGGTGGGCCCGTAGCTCAATGGCAGAGCAGCCGGCTCATAACCGGTCGGTTGCAGGTTCGAATCCTGCCGGGCCCACAATCTCCCCTGCAGGGAGGGGCCTGTTTCCCCAAACGCCTGGGGATCCGCCTGCCCAGTGAACCGTTGTCATCCATCATCGAGCGCGCCGCTTGGTTATGAGCGGCCTTTGATCAGAAGATGAGCGACAATGGGGCGGAAGTGAACGGGTTCTGGTCTGGAGATGGCGGGCCTCCATTTTTATCATAAGGGTGCATTCCCCACGCATACCTGGCTTTGCCAGGAGGTGGAGTGACGGAGAATGAGGCGGACGGCGTGGATTCTGACGGGTGCGGCGCTGGTCATTGGACTCGTGACGGTAGGGCTTGGGCTGGGCATCGTGCAACAGGC
>NZ_DAOUCJ010000024.1 GCF_034432235.1 Thermoflexus sp.
CCGGGCGATCTCCCCGATCCACCGGGCGGCGTCCAGGGCCGCATCGGGGTAGCCCATGGCGGCCGCCCGCGCGGCGAAGGTTTCCAGAAGATCCGGGCGGCTCAGCCACTCCCGGACGGCCTCCTTCACCTGCTCGGGCTCCGGCGCGTATAGGCCCGCCCCTCCCTGAACCACATAATCGACGTTCCCTTCCTCCTGGCCGGGCAGATAGTGGGTGAGGATCATCGGGCGGCCCACCGCCAGGGCCTCGGCGATGGTGTTCGGGCCCGCCTTGGTGACGATGACATCCGCCGCCGCCATCATCTCCGGGATGGCCCGCACGAAGCCATAGACATACGTGGGGACCGGCCACTCGACGACCTCCAGGCGGCGCCGCAGCCGTTCGTTCCGGCCGGCCACCACTGCCAGCTGGAGCGGCAGCCCGGCTTCGGCCACCGCCCGGGCGTTCTCGAAGACCTTCCCCATGCCCTCCCCCCCGCCCATCACCAGCACCGTGGGGAGATCCGGCCGCCAGCCCAGCTGTTCCCGCCAGAAGGCTTTCGGCCGGCCCCGCACGTCCCGGAAGCGCAACCGGATGGGGAAGCCGGTGACCACCACCCGCTCCGGCGGCACGCCGCAGGCGATGGCCCGATGGCGCGCGCCTTCGTGCGGGGCGATGACCAGATCCGCATTCGCGCACCAGAGGGCATGGATGGAGCCGATGTCGCAGATGACGATGACGAAGGGGACGCGGCGCGGGGCTTTCATCCAGTAGCGCAGGGTGACGTCGTTGAAGAGGGGATGAACGGAGACGATCACATCGGCGGGGTTTTCGGCGAACAGTTTGGCGATGCGCTGACGCACCCACGGCCAGAAGAGATAGACCAGCTGCCGGGCCCGACGGGGATGGTTGGCGAAATGCCAGGCCCGGGCGTAGAAGGGCACGATGGCCGGCTTGACCATGTAGGGATAGAGAGCGGGAGAACGATTCAATGGGAAGGGAGCGTATTGAATAAAAGCATCCACGATGCGGGGCTCCACCGCGTCCCCATAAAGGGCCCGCAGGCCCTCCGCCAGCGCCTCCGAAACGCTGCGGTGGCCGCCGCCGGTATCGGACATCAACAGGAGCACCCGGAGGGCGGAACGGGCCGCCGTCCGCCCCTGAAGCTCCTCCCTGCTCCCATGGGTCTCCATGGGCGTGTCCCCTCGAAGCTCAGCGTTCAAACCGGCGATGAAGGCTTCCCAATGTCATGATAAAATCCCGGGCTTCCGCCCGGCGGCCGACGCCTCCGGGCCCGGAGGACCCGAGAGGCGGGGGATCAGCGTGGACCGAGCTTATCCCGGCTCCCCCGGAGCGCTGTCCTTCCCGGCGGCCCGGAGAGCCCGCCAGACCCGCTCGGGGGTGGCCGGGATCTGGGTGATCCACACGCCGACCGCGTCGTAGATGGCGTTGACCACGGCGGGCGCCACGCCGTCCATCGGGATCTCGGCCACGGCCTTGATGCCGAAAGGATGGGTGGGCTCGACGGTCTCGATGAAGATCACCCCGAGTTCCGGCACCTCGTGGGCCTGGAAGATCTTGTAGGGTCCGAAGCGCGGATTGACCACACGGCCCCGCTCATCGAAGACCATCTCCTCCGAGACCGCATAGCCCAGCGCCTGGATCATCCCCCCCTCCACCTGCCCGGAGGCCGTCAACGGGTTGACGATGCGCCCGGCGTCCACGGCCATCACCAGGCGATCCACCCGCACCTCGCCGGTTTCGATATCCACCGTCACCTCCGCGAACTGGGCGGCGAAGGGCGGCGGCGAAACGGGAGAGACATAAGACGCCACCGCCATGATCTGGCGCTGATCCCGATGGTGGAGGGAGGAGAGGGCCACTTCCTCCAGGGTCACGCTCCGGCCATCGGGCGCCCAGACCCGCCGGTCGGCCAGGCGCAGGTCGGCGGGGGAAACCGGCGACCCGCGCTCGCTCAGCAGGGCCGCCGCCACCTCTTTGATCTGCTCCGCCACCTGCTCGGCAGCCTTCACCGCCGCCGCGCCGGAGATGTAGGTGGTGGAGGAGGCATACGCGCCCTTGTCGAAGGGGGTGAAATCGGTGTCCGAGGAGTAAACGATGATGTCCTCCACCGCGCACCCCAGCACCTCGGCGACCATCTGGGCGATCACCGTGTCGGACCCCGTGCCGAGATCGGTAGCGCCGATGAGCAGGTTGAAGGAGCCGTCGTCGTTCATTTTGAGGCTGGCCGCCCCCATATCCAGGTAGGGGATCGCCGTCCCCTGCATCACGCAGGCGACGCCGATCCCCCGGCGCAGATGGGGTTGCCCGGGCACCCGATGCCAGTCCGGGTTCCCGAATTTCTCATGCCAGCCCACGTAGGCCGCGCCGTAGCGCACGCACTCCGGCAGCCCGCAGGTATGGACGATCTCGGGGCGCGGCTCCCGGCCCTCGCTCCAGGCCCGGCTGAAGGGGTGCTCCTGCCCCGCCTTCAGGGCGTTCTTCAGGCGGAACTCCAGCGGATCCAGCCCGAGCGCCCGGGCGATGCGCTCCATGTGGACCTCGACGGCGAAGAAGCCCTGGGGGACGCCGTAGCCCCGGAAGGCGCCGGAGGGAGGGGTGTTGGTGTAAACCACGTCGGCGTGGAAGCGAATGCGGGGCTCGCCCTTCTCATCCCAGGCGGGATAGAGGGCCATCGCCTTGTGCCCGGTGTTGCCGGCCACGGTCAGGGCATGGCTGCCGTAAGCCCCCGTGTCCGAGAGCACATACATCTCATTGGCCACAATGGTCCCATCCCGCTTGACGCCGGTCCGCAGCCGGATGCGCATGGGATGCCGGGAACGGGCGGCCGTGAATTCCTCCTCCCGCGTCCACTCGAGGCGAACCGGCCGCCCCGTGGCGATGGTGAGGTGGGCGGCGATATCTTCGATCAGCACCTCCTGCTTGCCCCCGAAGCCGCCGCCGATGCGCGGCTTGATCACCCGGATCCGCTTGGGGGGAAGCCGCAGCACCGGCGCCAGGATCCGCCGCACGTGGAAAGGCACCTGCGTCGAGGTGCGGATCACCAGACGATCGTCCTCATCCCAGTAGGTGATCACCACGTGGGTTTCCAGGCTGGCCTGCTGGACCTTGGGCACCACATATTCGCCCTCGAAGATGTAATCGGCCTCCTCGAACCCTTTGTCCACCTCTCCGATCTCGATGTGGATCTGAGCCGCCAGGTTGCGGGAGGGGTCCGACCCATCGAAGGGCACATACTCCGGCTCGTCGTGGATGATCGGCGCCCCCGGCTTCATCGCCTCCCGGGGGTCCAGGACCGCCGGGAGCTCCTCATACTCGACCTCGATGAGCTCCAGGGCCTTCTCGGCGATCTCCGGGGTCTCCGCGGCCACGAAGGCCACGCGATCGCCCACGAAGCGCACCTTGGAATCCAGGGAGAAGGTGTCCAGCGGCCCGGGGATGGGATCGGACTGCCCGGCCGTTGAATAGATCACCCGCGGCAGATCCTGATAGGTGAGGACGGCGGCTACCCCCGGCAGTGCCCGGGCCTTGCTCACGTCGATGCGCCGGATCCGGGCGTGGGGGACGGGGCTTTTGAGCACTTTGGCATAAAGCATGCCGCGCAGCTCGAAGTCATCGGTGAAGGCCGGCTTCCCCTGAACCAGCCGCAGGGCGTCGACTTTTTTCTCCGGCTTGCCCACCACGCGGGTCTCCGGGATCCGTTGGGGAAGCACGATGGTCGGCAGGACGATGGTGCGCGCTCGGGTCTGGAGGCCCGCCCCGCCCTCCGGCTCCGGCGGGGAGATCTCTCCGACGGGGAACCCCTCGCCCAGCGGAAGCGGCCCTTCCGGCGGGATGATCAGGCGTTGGGCTTCCTCCTCCATCGGGGGAACGGGCTCCCCGCGCATGCGGGCGGCCGCCCGCAGCACCGCCTGCACCGGCTTCAGGTAGCCGGTGCACCGGCAGAGGATCCCGCTGAAGGCCTCGCGGACCTCCGCCTCGGTCGGGTTAGGGTTGCGATCCAGGAGAGCCTTGGCCGCCAGCACCAGGGCCGGGGTGCAGAAGCCGCACTGGATGGCGCCCGTTTCGATGAAAGCTTCCTGGATCGGGTGCAGGCCCTCCGTCCGCCGCCAGCCCAGCTCCGGCGTCCGTCCCACGCCCTCGATGGTGAGGATCGAACGTCCATCGGCCTTCGCCGCCAGCGTGACGCAGGTGAGGATCGGGGTGCCATCCAGGAGGACAGTGCACATGCCGCAGGAGCCGTCATCGCAGCCGTGCTTGACCCCATAGTATCCCGCGCGGCGGAGCAGATCCAGAAGACGTGTGGATGGGGCGATCGAAAACGTTCGCTGCTCCCCGTTGATGGTCAGCGTGATCTCCATATCCACCCCCAGGCGCTGGATCTGAGGTTCCAGGGCGATCTGAGGCTCCTCTCTGCCTCGCATCGCTTCACAACCCGAGGCGCGAGGGAGGAAGAGCCTATGGGGATTGTAGCACATCGGAGCCCAGAGAGCGGGGGGAAGCCGCAGATCAACCCGCTCTGCCGATGAACAGCCACCCGTCCGCGCGTCCAGAGGGGGATAGGATCTCCCTACGGCTCCAAGAGATAAAAGGCGGGGTAGGAAGCCTGGGTCGTCCCATCCCTTTGAAACGCGCGAGGTCCGGCGCATACGGATCATTAATCCATTTCTAACCTCTCTCTGACACCTCCGGGATACATTGGGATTGGATCGCCAAAGCGGAATGGAGGAGGGAACATGAACCTGAATCGGTTTACAGAGAAAGCGCAGGAAGCCCTGCTGGAAGCCCAGCGGCTCGCCGAAGAATACCGGCACCCGGCCATTGAGAACGAGCACCTGCTCCTGTCGCTGCTGCGCCAGACCGACGGCGTGGTGCCGCAGGTGGTGCGTCGGGCCGGGGCCGATCCCCAGGAGCTCATCGAGGAGCTGGAGCGCTATCTGGCCGGCCGCCCCAAGGTGTATGGGGCCGGTGAGGTAGGCCTTTCCCGCGCCGCGGCGGAAACCCTCCGTCAGGCGGAGCGGGAAGCCCAGGCCATGCGGGATGAGTATGTCAGCACGGAGCATCTGCTCCTGGCGATGGCCGACCGGGTCGACGGCGCCGCCGGGGCGGCGCTGCGGCGACGGGGCTTGAGCCGCGATGCCATTATGCGCGCCCTGGCCGCGGTCCGCGGCGCCCATCGGGTGACATCCCCCACGCCGGAGGCCACCTATCAGGCCCTGGAGAAATACGGTCGGGATCTGACCGCCCTGGCCCGGGCGGGGAAGCTGGACCCGGTTATCGGGCGCGATGAAGAGATCCGCCGGGTGATCCAGATCCTCTCCCGTCGCACCAAGAACAACCCGGTGCTGGTGGGCGACGCCGGCGTGGGCAAGACGGCCATCGTCGAGGGCCTGGCCCAGCGCATCGTCCGCGGCGACGTCCCCGAGGGCCTGAAGAACAAGCGCATCGTGCAGCTGGACCTGGGGGCGCTGGTGGCCGGGGCCAAATACCGGGGTGAGTTCGAGGAACGCCTGAAGGCCGTTCTCAAGGAAGTCACCGACGCCCAGGGGGAGATCATCCTGTTCATCGATGAGATCCACACCGTGGTGGGCGCCGGGCGGGCGGAAGGGGCTCCCATGGACGCCGCCAACATCCTCAAGCCGATGCTGGCCCGGGGCGAGCTCCACTGCATCGGCGCCACCACCCTGGACGAGTATCGCCAGTATATTGAGAAGGATCCGGCCCTGGAGCGCCGCTTCCAGCCCGTCTATGTCGATGAGCCGTCGGTGGAGGAGACCATCAGCATCCTGCGCGGGCTCAAGGAGCGCTATGAGGTCCATCACGGGGTGCGGATCACCGACGCCGCGGTGATCGCCGCCGCCACCCTGAGCCATCGCTACATCCCGGACCGCCGGCTTCCAGATAAGTCCATCGATCTGATCGACGAGGCGGCGGCCCGCCTGCGGATGGAGATGGACTCCAAACCGACGGAGCTGGACGAGCTGGACCGCCGCATCCTGCAGCTGGAGATCGAGCGGGAGGCCCTGAAGAAGGAACGGGACGAGGCCAGCCGGGAGCGCCTCGCGGCGATCGAACGGGAGATCGCCGAGCTGCGCGAGCAGGCGGATGCCCTCCGCATCCAGTGGGAGCGGGAGAAGGCCGTCATCCAGAAGGTCCGCCAGATCAAGGAGCAGATCCAGCAGACCCAGCATCAGATCGAGATGGCCGAGCGCCGCCTGGATTACGAGGAGGCGGCCCGCCTGCGCTATGGGGTGCTCCCGGACCTGGAGCGCCAGCTCCGGGCGGCGGAGGAGGAGCTCAACGCCCTCAGCCGCGGCAAGCGGCTCTTGAAGGAAGAAGTGGACGCCGAGGACGTGGCCCGGGTGGTGGCCGCCTGGACCGGCATCCCGGTGGTCCGCCTGATGGAAGGGGAGACGGAGAAGCTCCTGCACCTGGAGGAGCGGCTCCACGAGCGGGTCGTCGGGCAGGACGAGGCCGTGCGGGCAGTGGCCAACGCCGTGCGGCGGGCCCGCGCTGGCCTGAAGGATCCCAACCGGCCCATCGGGGTCTTCCTCTTCCTGGGACCGACGGGCGTGGGCAAGACCGAGCTGGCCAAGGCCCTGGCCGAGGCCCTGTTCAACGACGAGCGGGCCATGGTCCGCATCGATATGAGCGAATACCAGGAGAAGCACACCGTCAGCCGCCTGATCGGCGCCCCGCCCGGCTATGTGGGCTATGAGGAGGGGGGCCAGCTCACCGAGGCGGTGCGACGCCGGCCTTACACCGTGGTGCTCTTCGACGAGATCGAGAAGGCCCATCCCGAGGTCTTCAACGTGCTGCTGCAGGTTTTCGATGAGGGCCGGCTCACCGATGGCAAGGGCCGCACCGTAGATTTCAAGAACACGATCATCATCATGACCAGCAACATCGGCAGCCAGTGGATCAAGGAGCTGGCCGGACACGATGAGCAGAAGATGCGCCAGCTGGTCCTCAGCGCCCTGGACCAGCACTTCCGGCCGGAGTTCCTGAACCGGATCGATGAGATCGTGATCTTCCACCCGCTGACGATGGAGCACCTGCGGCAGATCGTGGACATCCAGCTGCGGCGGCTGCGGGCGATGCTCGCCGAGCGGCGCATGGGGCTGGAGGTCACCGAAGACGCGAAGCAGTATCTGGCCACAGTGGGCTACGATCCGGTTTACGGCGCCCGGCCGCTGAAGCGGGCCATCCAGCGCGAGCTGGCGGACCCGCTGGCCATGGAGATCCTCAAGGGGACGTTCCACGAGGGCGACACCATCCGGGTGGATCTGCGGGATGGCCGGCTGGTCTTCGAGCGGGCCGAGGAGCCCGTCCGGGCCCGGGCCGCGTGAAAGGCCACGGGTTGCCTCACTGAGGAAGGGACATCCCGCCTCCCCGAATACAGGCCCATTGGCGGCGAGCGGGGCGCCTGGGGCGCCCCGCTCCCCCTACCGTGTCCACCGAGAGGAGAGACCTGATCGGTGACCCTGATCTATCGGATCCGCCGGTCCGATGAAGGGCCCATGGAAGGGAAAGCCCCCGCCGCCCTGCTGCTGCACGGTTGGGGCGGCGACGAGGGATCGATGGCGATCTTCGAGACCGCCTTCGGCCCCGGATGGTGGCTGGTTCGTCCGCGCGCGCCCTATCCTCTCCCCCAGGGCGGCTATGCATGGTATCCATCCCTCGCCGATGGGAAGCCCGATCCTATGGCCCTGTCCCGGAGCCTGACCCAGCTGATCCAGCTCCTCGATGAGCTCCCCCAGCGCTTCCCCATCGACCCCCGGCGATGGCTGCTGGTGGGTTTCAGCCAGGGCGGAGCGATGGCCGCCCGGCTCGCGCTGCAGGCTCCGGAACGAATCGCGGGCCTCGCGGTATTCAGCGGGTTCCTCCTGGAATCCCCCAGCCTCCCCTGGCCTCCCGCTCTATCCGGCCTTCCGGTTTTCATCGCCCATGGCCTCGATGACCCCATCGTCCCGGTGGAACGCGCCCGTCAACTGTGCCAGCAGTTCCATCTTTCAGGAGCCGAAACGACCTGCGTGGAATACGCGGGCGGCCACAAAACAGGTGTCGAGGCATGGCGCGCGTTTAAGGCGTGGCTGAGCCGCATCGACCCCCTGCGCTCGTAGCCGGTTTGCCCGCTTCCCTTTCCCGCGATGACCCAGCGGAGATCCAGACCCTGATGAAGCCCCGCTCCCCACGGGGGTAAAATTCCCTTGCTTGCGGCGCTGACCGTTCCGAAGCGATCCTCCAGGGGTCGTCCCGAGGCGCGCGGACAGCCTCCGAATCCAAATCAGAAAGGGGAATATGGAACGCGGCCCGAAATCCTCCACGCCGACGATGTATCTGGTGAAAGGGCCACCGGGTTCGGGGAAATCCACGGTGGTGCCCTTTCTGCTGGCGGCATGGGCGGATAAACCCGCCATGGTGGCCGTCCCCACTCGAGCGGCCGCCATCTCCCTGGCCTGGTATGTGAATCAACGGACCCGGGACGGGGTATATGAGCTGCCGCCGGATTTGCACCCGGATGTATATGCCTTCGCCGGGGGGCGCCAGCTGATCCTGCGGGGACGTGTGGGATACGCCGTGCGGGGCAGCCACACGCTTCCTTATGGGATGCTGGATGTGCACGTGGCCTACGTCACCACCGGCATCCTGATCCAGTATATCCTGAGCCAGGGCCTCTCCGGGATCTTCCCCATCGTCGATGAAATCCACCTCCGCCAGATGGAGGGGGACCTGGCCTTCGCCCTGATCCTGAAAGAAGGCTGCCCCTTCGCCGTGATGTCTGCCACCCTGGAGCAGGTGGAGGAACGGATCGCCCGCCTCGCGCGGCGGTTCGGATATGAGATCATCGAGATCGAGCTCCCCGCCCCCCAGTATCCCATCCGGATCATCGAGTGGCCGGTCCGCTTCCCCATCCGGGTCGACCAGCCCGCCCAGGTGGTCCTGAAAACCCTGCGGCGCTACCGGCATCTCAAATTCCAGGGCACCGAGGTGGAGGTCCGGGGGGATGAGATCCGGATCGCCCATCTGGGGATTCCCCTTCACGCCCTGATCTTCATGCCCGGCGTCCGGGAGATCGAAGCCACGGTGGAGGCGCTGCGATCGGAGTTCCGCAACGAGGTGATCCCCCTTTACGGGGCCATGGCCGTCAGCGAGCAGGAGGCGGTGGTGGAGAAAGCGGCCGACCGCAGCGAGACGCGCCTCTTCGTCAGCACCGAGCTGGCCGGGGTTTCCCTGACCATGAACGCGGGGCTGGTGCTGGACCTGGGACTGGTGCGCCGGAGCGAGGCCGACACCCGGGGGTTTGTCCGGCTGCCGGTGGTGCCGATCTCCCAGGCGGAGGCCGCCCAGCGGGCGGGGCGCGCCGGGCGGACGGCGCCGGGGATCTGCATCCGGTGCTTTCGGATGGAGGAGCTGCGGGAGGTCGCACGGCCGCCGGAGACCCTGCGCTCCTCGCCGGAACGGATCGTCCTGGTTGGCGCGGCCCTGGGGCTTTCCGTGCGGGAACTCCCCCTCCCCGACCCGCCCTCCCGGGAGGCGGTGGAAGAGGCCACCCGGCTGCTCCGGCGGCTGGAGGCGCTGGATCACCGGGGGCGGATCACCCCGCGAGGCTATCAGATTCTGGAGCTGGGCCTTCCGGCCCGTCTGGCGGTTCCCCTGCTCACCGCCCAGGCGGCTGGGGAATCCGGAGAAATCCTGGACAGCCTGATCGCCGCGGTCTCCCTGCTCGCCGTCGGCCGTCCGTGGCGGCTGCCAGGCTATGGGCCACCGCCCAACCGCCAGGGGGATCTGAACGCCGCGATGGCCGCGCTGATCCGTTACATGCAGCGCTATAAGCAGGATCCCTCCGCGGCGGCCGAAGAAGCCCGGGCCCAGGGCTTCGCCGATCGCGTCCTGGACGAAGCGGCGAACATCTACCTGCCGGATCTGCGATCCCGCATGCGCCTGCTCTTCGCGGAGGAAAACGGCCAGTGGAACCGCTCGATCCCGGAGCTGGTGGACGAACGGCGGCTGGCGGGGTATCTGGCCACCGGCTTCCCGGATATGGTGGGGCTGGTGGACTGGAAGCGGCGAGCCCTGGAGACGCCGGACGTGCTGTGCTGGATCGGGCGGGATTCCGGGTTCTGGCGGGCCTATGAGGAGGAACGCCCCCCCATGGCGATCGCCCTCTCCGGGACTTTCTCCGCCCAGGGGGCGCGGATCGCCACCGCGATGATCCCGGTGGATCCAGAAGATCTCATCCGGCTGGGGGTGGCCCGGGTGAAAGAGCGCCGGACCGTTCGGGTTCGGGGTCATGCCCATGAGGAGATCTTGCTCCTCTGGCGGGGCGTCGAGCGGACCATGGCCATCCGGATGATCGTGGAGCCGGAGTGACGGGCCGCCATCCGGGATGCCTCTCCGGCTTTCCCTCAAGAAGGCCTGAGGGGCTGAGGGGAAGGGCCATCTCGCCCTCCCTCATAGGAGCCCGGCGGCGTCATGGGCCTTCGATCCTTGCCGGGGGAAGGGCTTTCAGAGATCCAGGATGCCCGGAACGATCAAGAGGACGCCCGCGAGCGAAGCACTCAGGGCGAGAAAGCGGGGCGGCCTCGGGCCAGCCGCTCGGCATACTGGCGCCGGTAGTATTCCTGGTATTCCCCGGACTTGATCTTCCGCCACCACCACTCGTTCTCCACATACCACCGCACGGTCTTCTCCAGCGCCTCATCCAGGGTATGCCGGCTCCGCCACCCCAGGGCCATGATCTTCGAAATATCCAGGGCATAGCGCCGGTCGTGCCCCGGCCGGTCCGGCACCAGCCGGATCAGCGAATAGGGCTTCCCCAATAGATCCAGGATCTTCTTCGCCACCTCCAGATTCGGCGTCGAGATCCCCGTCCCCAGGTTGTAGATCTCCCCCGGCTGCCCCTTCCGCAGGACCAGATCGATGCCCTCACAGTGATCCAGGACGTATTGATAGTCCCGCATCTGCTGGCCATCGCCGTAGATCGGCAGCGGCTCGTTG
Organism: Thermoflexus sp.; assembly: GCF_034432235.1. NCBI lineage: Bacteria > Bacillati > Chloroflexota > Thermoflexia > Thermoflexales > Thermoflexaceae > Thermoflexus > Thermoflexus sp. The sequence continues at coordinate 11,003 of NZ_DAOUCJ010000024.1, forward strand.
TCGATGGCGTTGGTGATGCACAGGGGAACGAACTTCTCCGGATACTGATAAGGGCCGATGTTGTTGGAGCCCCGGGTGATGGTCACCGGGACCCCAAAGCTCACGTGGTAGGCGAGGCAGAGGAGGTCCGCCCCCGCCTTGCTGGCCGAATAGGGACTGCGGGGCATCAGGGGATCCTGCTCCCTGGAGGCGCCCTCCAGGACCTCGCCGTAAACCTCATCGGTGGAGACCTGGTGATAACGCAGCCCGAAGATCCGGGCTGCTTCCAGCAGCACATAAGTCCCATAGACGTCTGTCTGGACGAAGCTCCCCGGCTCCATCAACGAGCGATCCACGTGGGATTCGGCGGCGAAGTTCACAATGGCCTCGATGCGATGGTCCCGGATCGCTTCGTGCACTGCCCGGGCATCGCAGATGTCGCCACGGACGAAGGCGTAGCGGCCGCGGAACCGCTCCGCCACATCCTTCAGGTTGTCCAGGTTCCCCGCGTAGGTCAGCTTGTCATACACCAGCACATAGGCGTCGGGATACGTCTCCAGCGTCCAGCGCACGAAATTGGAGCCGATGAAGCCGGCCCCGCCCGCGATCATCAATCGCTTCACGTCCTCCTCCCGCAATGAGATCGCGATCCGCCCGGAGCGGATACTCCTCATCGATTATAGCGGAGGGTCGAAGAAGAGGCGGGCAGCTTCATCGACGCCTCCCGCGCCCCCCATCCCGCTCCCGCTATGCGCGCTTTCCCCATAGCCCCTCCCATCCCCTGAAGAGAGGGAAAACCGCCCCAGGGACAGGGCGCGCCAGGGCCATCCCAGCCGGTGTGGAAAACGATGGGGAGAACCAGGGTTCAACCGATACGCTTGTGGGGATAAACGCCCAAAGATCGGGGATTTCCGAGGCGAAGCTGTGGAAAACATTGGGGAAAACCGCCAGGTTAAAGGAGCACGCCATGGATTGCTGGGGAGATGGGTCCCGGATAAAATCAAAGGCGCATGTCCCCGGATCCGGAGGCCCTGGCGCTTCGCCCGGGACGGAGCCCAAAAACGATGGCGGAGGGGGCGGGCCTCGTAGAGATCGAGCGAGAAGAATCGAAGAAAAAGGGCCTCCCTATGGGGACCAGAACGTTCAGGCTCCCTGTCTGGGTTTTCCCGATAGGCTTGAGGTTTCAGCCAAGGGATCCATTCCATCTCCCTCGTGAGCGCCCACCCAGATTCGCAACGCGATCAGCGCTTTGCCCAATCCATCCCACGCCACCCATACCGGTTAGGATGGGCGGATCCACGGGACTATGGGAGAACGGAAGGATGACCGACATCCATCCCAGTGAAATCTGGCAAATCGTCCTGAATGAGCTCCAGTGGCAGATCCCCAAGCCCACTTTCGAGACATGGGTGAAAGGAAGCCAGGTAGTCTCGGTGCAGGGGGACACCTTCGTCATCGGGGTTCGCAGCGCTTATGCGCGGGACTGGCTGGAACACCGGCTGCGGACGGTGATCGCCCGCACGCTGACCGGAGTGATAGGGCGGCCGGTGACCGTCCATTTTGTGGTATATGAGAACGGCCAGGTGCGGCCCTCGGCCTCCAATCCGGGCGATGAAGATGCGGGCGCCGCCTCCCCTTGGGCCCAGCGTCTGAACCCCCGCTACACCTTTGAGACCTTCGTGGTGGGGCCCAGCAACCGGCTGGCCCATGCGGCGGCGCTGGCAGTGGCGGAGCGGCCCGCCCAGACCTACAACCCGCTGTTCATCTATGGAGGCGTGGGGCTGGGCAAAACCCACCTTCTCCATGCGATCGGCCATGTCTGCCTGCGCAAAGGCCTGCGCGTCCTCTACGTCTCCTCAGAGGAATTCACTAACGACCTGATCAACGCCATCCGGGCCCAGACGACCGATCAGTTCCGCGACAAGTATCGCTCCATTGACGTGCTGCTGATCGATGACATCCAGTTCATTGCCGGCAAGGAGAGCACCCAGGAGGAGTTCTTCCATACGTTCAACACACTGCACAGCAACGGCAAGCAGCTGGTGATCTCCAGCGACCGCCCGCCCCGCGCCCTGGTGACCCTGGAGGAGCGGCTTCGCTCGCGGTTCGAGTGGGGGCTGATCGCTGATATCCAGCCTCCCGATCTGGAGACCCGCATCGCGATCCTGCGGGCGAAAGCCGAGGGGCTGGCGATCCCCGTGCCCGACGACGTGATGGAGTTCATCGCCCGACAGATCCAGAGCAACATCCGGGAGCTGGAGGGGGCGTTGAACCGCGTGGTGGCCTACGCCCAGTTGATGGGCCTTCCGCTGACGATGGAGATCGCCACCAGTGCCCTGGCCGATCTGTTGCCCCGGCGCAAATCGATCTCCATCGATCAGATCATCCAGGTGGTGGCCGATTTCTATGGGGTTCCCGCGGAGGCCCTCCGTGGGCCGCGACGGAACAAGGAGCTGGTGCATCCACGACAGGTCGCCATGTATCTGGCCCGGGAGGAGACCGGGGCCTCTCTGCCCCAAATCGGCGAGGCCTTTGGGGGCCGCGACCACACCACGGTGCTCTACGGCATTGAGAAGGTGCAGAGCGAGCTGGAGCACAACGAACGCCTGCGCCGCGAGATCATGGCCCTCCGGGAGCGCCTTTACCGCGAGGAAAAGTAAAAGCCGCGATATGGGTTTCCCCTCTGCGCCAAAGCGAGGCTGAAACACCTATCGGAGCCCTGTCCTCGCCCGCGACACGCTGCCCATCCGGGGGTCATGGCCTCCGGATGGCTTCCCCCCGCGCTGGGAAGGCGTGTCCCTCCCCACCCGCCCGATCACCCCGCACCGATATCTCCACGCACTCCCGCATCGTTCTCCCACGCTCCTTCCCTATCGGTAGATCGTTCATCGAACCCCAGAGCCCCCGGAAGAGATCGCCCCCTCCCGCCGTCTATCATCTTCATGGGGCCATATGCTCCAGGCCCACGATCCTTCCTGGAGGCTTCCAATGGGCCGTTTCGAACCGTCACGATGGGCCTTGCTTCCCCTGGCTGCTATTCTCTTCGCTTGCCAGGGGAAGCCGGCGGGATCGCCTGTGCCCGCCCACCCCACCTCTACCCGGCCGGCACCCACGGTCGCCCTCCCGCTGGCCACCCCCACCCCTCAGGCCGTGGCGCCCACTTCCTCCTCCCCCGCCGCCTGTCCGGAGGAACCCGACCGCTGGTCTCTCATCCCCATCGAATCCGGGGGAAAGCCGGTCTCCCCGCCCTCCCAGCGGATCGATCCGCCCTGCGTCTATGAGGCCCTGGCCCGGGACCTCGCCCGCACCCTGGTCCCGGCCCCCGACGCCCCCATCCCCTCCGTGGCCGATCGCACCCTCTCCGTCCCCTGGTTCTGGGCCCCGGGAACCGAGATCCCCCAGACCCAGGTGAGGCCAGATCGCCCGGGCGACTTTGTGGCCTTCTACGACGCCCGGGGTCGAAAGATCGATGAGTTCTTCCTGCCCTACACGGCCGTCGCCACCGGGGATCCCGACTTCCCGGTCCTGGTTTACATCTATGATGATAAGCCTCAGGAGGCCTGGGGGACCCTGCACCGGGAAGGGGAGGAGGACCTCTGGGTTCGCTACGAGATCCAGGGCGGGGAGGTCGTCCGCTCCGTCATCGTGATGGTCTACGACGCCCAAGCCCGGCGCTGGGTGCCGGGGGCTTATCCCAGGAATGCGCCCACGCCCCGGGCGGTCCACGCCGTCCCGGCGGGGTCGGCGGAGCAGCTGGCGGGGCTGTTCGGCCTGCCCCTCTGGCGGCGGGGGGAGCTGCTCGCCCGCGCCGGCCTGAAGGATATCTTCCCCGATTCGGTCAACCCAGCGGCCCTGAAGCCGGCGGCGACGTTCGTGGTCAGCCCCGAGGGGATGGAAAGGAGATAAGCGCGATGCGACGGATCGCCCTCCCCCTGTTCCTCCTTGCTCTCCTCCTGGGGCCGGCGGCGGGTTCCCCGCCCCCCGCCGCCACCCAGGGGGGCGATCATCTGGATGAAAGTATCGAATCCCTAACCCTCACCGGAGGTGTCCGATGCGCGGGATCCGCACCCTGATCCGGGAGCTGTGGTGGTATCTCACGTATGACGACTATGGCCGGCGCCGCCTCCGCCCGGCCGCTTATGCCCTCCTCCTCCCCCTGGGGCTGGCCGCCGCCGTCTTCCTCTGGGCCTTCTTCCAGAGCCGCCAGGCCCTCCCCGCCGAGCGCCCCGCCCCCACCCTGCCCCCGCCCACGGCCACGGCGGTCTTCGCCACCGTGACGGCGGCCGCCTCCCGGCCCACCGCCACCCCCGCCCCCCTCTGCCCCGAGGACCCCCTCCTCTGGCGGCTGGTGGAGATCCGGCTGGACCTGCGGGACCCGAAGACCGGCAAGCCCATCCAGCTGCCCAAGCCCATCTACCGCATCGATCCCCCCTGCGTCTACCAGGGCCTGTGGCGGGACCTGGCCGACGCCCTGTTCGCCACCTACACCCGGGCCGACGTGCCCCCCAAGATCGACAAGGAGGTCGAGGTCCCCTGGTATTGGGACCCGGGGCCGGAGATCACCCGGAAGACCATCAGCATCTACCTGGCCTGGATGGAATACCTCTTCTACGACCGGGCGGGGCGGAAGATCGACGAGGTCCTCACCCCCTACACGGCCCTCTCCACCGGCGACCCCGATTACCCGGTGCTGGTCTACCTCTACCGGGACTACCCCGGCGCCGCCTACGGGGTGCAGTGGGAGGGCACGATAGAGAACGTCTTCGGCGGCCGCGTCACGGAGATCCGGCCGGTCCGCTTGGAGGGGGGGACGGTGCTGCGGCGGGTGGAGCCTGTGCTCTACCACGCCGGGGTCCACCGGTGGTTCCTGGCGGGCGGGAAGGGCCTGACCCGCCGGATACACGTGGTGGACGCGGACGGCTTGGGGCTGTGGGAGGTCCTGGGGGTGCGGGGGACCACCCGCTCGGCGCTGGGCCGGACCTTCGGGAAGAAGGACTTCTTCCCGGACCAGGTGGATCTGAAGGCCTATCCGATGCAGAAGACCCTCACCTTCACCCCATAAGCGAGAGGAGGCGGGGATGCGGAACGCGATGGTCCTGGCCCTGGCGGCGGCGCTGGCCCTGGCCCTGGCCCTGGGGGCCGGCGCCGCCCGGGCCGATGGGGAGCCTTGCATCAGGGATTGTAAGGGTGACAAACAGTTGCGGG
>NZ_DAOUCJ010000025.1 GCF_034432235.1 Thermoflexus sp.
TGGTGTGGCCGGGGATTCAACGGGGGGCCAAGGCGTTCTGGGAAGGCGTGAAGTGGGTGGGCCGCCAGATCGCGGAGGCCGGACGGCGGGCGTGGGCGTGGATAGTCCAGCAATGGAATACATGGCTGAAAGGGGCCGTGGCCGGGTTGCTGGCCGCCGTTCTGATCATCGTGGGGATTATCGTGCTGGTCAGCCTGGGCCTCATTGGAGGGTGGGTGGCCATCGCGGCCGCGATCGTGGGGGCTGCCGTTGCGATCATCGCTGGTATCATGTCCCAGCTTTTGAATCCCTCCGGGAGCTTCTGGGCTTATTTCCGCAATGCCTTGGCCGTGGGCACTACCGTAGCGGGTCTGGTGATCAGCGCCGGGACGGCCATCGCAAAGGGGTTGGTGGTCAAGTGGCTTGCAAGTGGTGGGATACCAACCATCGTGAGTGCGATTTTGGATGCATATATGAATATTAATCAGCTGATATTAGATTTATCTTCTGGCAACTTGCAAGGCGTTTTGGCATGGTTTGGTGCAAGATTGATGAATGCCGGGATGACTTATTTAACATCCCTTGCCACATGGGGGCTGATGCAGAATTTGATTCCAGCCTGGCGAGCAGGGACACCCTATACGGCCGGCGAGTTGATTCGGCGCTATCGATGGCTGTTGCTTTCCCCAAAGGCTACTTTTGCGAATATTGTGGCTGTTGTTTCTGTCAGTAATTCTTGTTTATACTTGACCGGAGCTTTAACTGGTCAAAGTATAGGGATAGAAGAGTATATTTCTAATACTATATTTGTTGGTTTTCTAGTTATTGGTTTCGAGATTGGAAAAGCCCTTGGATTAAATGAATATATTTCAGAATTTATTCAGCAAATTTCTCAGAAATGGACGTCAGATACCATAAAATCAATGATAGGCAAGAAGTAATCACCATCTGCGAATTTTTGGCTTCGAGCCTGTAAGGAGGTGCCCATGATCTCCCCCAATCGGACCGAGGTGATGTGGTTTGCCCTGGGCCTGGTGTGGTTTGTCCTGGTGGGCCCTCTCTTGATCGGGCTATTGATGCAGTTGGGCTTATGGCCGAAGCTGTCGTTTTGGATCGCATTCATCTATGTTCTGATTTGGATTTTGCTGGCGGGGGTAGGGCTCTCGCTTTACGCGCTCCGGGTGACCCAGGAGATGGGAATGGGAGGTCTGGTGGTGACGGTGATCTGGATCGGGCTGGCGATCCTGCTGGCCCGGGAGCTTCTGACGGCTTTTCGCTCGGTGGGGCGCTGAGACTGGCTTCCCGGGGGTGCAAGGATGCGGCGCCGATCCTGCCTGCCGGAGGCGATCCTTCAGTGGATCTCGCAGGGCCGGGAGGTGCTGGATGGCTGCAAAGCCGGCGCCGGCAGGAAGTCGGGATCTCTAGTCACCACTTCTCCCTGTTGCACGATCCGCCTGTTTAGAACCGATCCCATGGTTTTTGACTTCGAACGTGGAAGGAGGAGGTGATGATCTCTCCAAATCGAAGGGAGATAACGTTGATCATCCTAGCATTTGTATGGTTTTTTGTGATAAGCCCCCCTTTGCTATGGCTGTCTATACGTTTGGGGTTGCCTCCCACGATGAGGGTCTGGATGGGGTGGGCTGTTTTCTTGATTTTTGCCCTGCTGGGTGGGACAGCGGTTCTTCTCTATACGCGCCGTGTGGCCCGGGAGATGGGGGTGGGGGGACTGGTGGTGACGGTGATCTGGATCGGGCTGGCGATCCTGCTGGCCCGGGGGATCATGTCCGCTCTTCGCTCGATCGGGCGCTGAGGCAGGCTTCCCGGATGAGGCGATACGGTTGGGAGGAGAACGCCCAATGGGATACTGGATGGGGGTGACGCTGGGCCTTCTGGGGGCGCTGATCGTCGGCCTGGCGGCCGGTGTGGATCGCGATCCCTCTGGCCGCTATGCCATGGCCGTCATCGCGGCCCTGACGCTGGTGGCCGGGATGGGGGTCCTCTGGGAGAACGGACCGGCGGGAGAGCCCCGGCACGTTCGGGTTCTCCGGGGGATGCTCTGGCTGCTGCCGATTTTCCTGTTCCTGCTGTGCCGTGTCATCGCGTTGACTGCTCCATAGGATCTGGAGGGAAGATCGTGCTCCCCTGCGATCCGGATGGATCCCCTTCGTTCTCGTTCTGATATGGGTGTTTCGGTCTCCCCTGTCAGGGGGGGCGCTCCGCGAAATGAGGATCCGTTGGGAAGGGTTCCGGATCCGGGGCTCCGGGAGCCAATGACGGATCTCCTTCTTCTCTGGACCGCCGCCTCGCCCTTTGATCGGATCATGGGGATCCGGCCTGGCGTCTTGCCCCACCTTCCCATCGACCCTTCTCTTATTCTGTTTATTTTGATAACAGGGATCGGATTTCACGCTACAATATATTCTGCTTATTTTCTGCGTTATCGGGTTTACTTCTCGCCTTTCTCCTCGGCTTGCATTGTAGCGGGGATTTGGGGCTTGACATTGTTTCTGGCGGTTACGATCCCGGCGGGTTTTGTAAGGGATTCCGTGGGAGTGGGGAGTTTGCTGGCCTTGCCCCATCTTGTCATCAGTCCCATCCTGGCCCGTGTCTGGTTTCAAGCTGGATGGCGAAGGTGAATGGGGCGCGCGCCCGAATGACCTCGGGACAGCTCCCGGCTGGGGGGCGGTGAGATGGTCCGATGGCGGAAACTTTCCCGAAAGCGGCGCTCGAAGATCCTGTGGGGGATCGCCGGGTTCTTATATTTTCTGATTATTTTTCCCTTCCTGGCCTGGATGATGAATTCGGTGCGGCTGCGGGAGGTCGCGCGCTTTCCCTCGTGGGTGGAGATCTTCCCGGCCTTCCTCATCAGCCCGCTGGCTCTTATCGCGTTTCTCGTCGGGGAACGGCCGGGGTGGATCCCCTGGCTTTCCCGAACCCTGGGGATGGGGATCCTGAGCCTGTGGGTCCTCTCCTATCCGGTGGTTTAATGGCCGCGGCTTCTGCCGAAGGGGTGGGTTCCCGTCGTCACCTATGGGTTGGGGCTGGTCATCGGCCTGGCCTATGGGTGGCGGCGCGGGTGGGATGCGCTGACGGATCGCCTGGAGCGGATGCTCTGGGTGGTGGCTCTGTTCAGCGGCGGGAGCGCGGCGGGTCCGCTGGGGGCGCATCTGGGGATGCAGGCCTCCCGGTCGGGGGGTATGGGCTGGTGGACATCTTGGTGATCTTGGGGATGACCGCAATCGGATACTGGCTGTTTTTCGCGGGGATCGCCCCGAACGGGCATTTGCGTCCGCTGGGTCTGCGCTTCCGTGGAGGTCTTCCCCATCCTTCGTCCCACGATGAGCCGGCGATCGGATGAATGGTCCCGGGCGGGAGAAGGGGACAGCCATGGGAAACATCCTGATCGGCTCGTGTGTGGCCGCTGGATTTCTGCTGTTGGTGGTCTTCGCGCTCCTGATAGGAGCCAGACGGCCTCGCCTTCCGTCCCTGGCCCCTGTGGTCCGGTTCCAGATCCCCCTTCCCGTGGAGCAGGTTCTGGATCGCTTGGGGAAGGCGGCGGAGATGCGGGAGGAAGGGGATTTCCTGACCGGATGGAAGGCCATTGGGCGGATCGGGGTGATGACAGACCCATCGGTTCTTGATCCGGGCGGCTATGGGCGCATCGAGCAGAAGGCCCGGTATCCGGGGCTGGCCGTTGTGTGGGGGGAGGAGAACTCGACAAGCCTCCTCTTCCTCTCCGCCCGGGGGGAACGGAGCGCTCAGGATGCCCGCTCCTTCGCGGAACAGCTGGGACGGTTGACCGGCCTTCCGATGGAGGAGATGGGCGGGGAGGACAAGGCCTGGGAGGAATTCCAGAAATCCGCCCCGATGTGGTTTCCGGAATTCCTGGAGGCATATCGGTTTCGGCAGAACCCGATCGGGGTGGCGAGCGCCCGGCGGATGGCCTTCGGGGTTGTCTTGGAGCTCCTTCTCTCCCTGTGGGCTGCCCTAACGGTGGGGCCGGATCGGCTCGGCGACTTCCTCATCGTCGCTCTCCCTATGGGGGCGATCGGCGCGCTGGCCGGGTGGATGTTCCTGAGCTTTCTTCGCGTTTCCCAGGCGATGAGCCGGATCCTGGAGGCCGACGCGGGTGTGGACCTGAGGGCCTGCTCCGTTCCTCCCTGGGGGGCCATTCTGCTGGGCGCCCTGGCGGGCGCGGCGGGCGTGGCGCTGGGCGCGGTGGATCCGATCGCTGGGGCCGCCTATCTCTTCTTTGGTCCTGCCTTTCTGATCCCCCTGCTGGGCGGCCTGCTCTGGAAGATTCCGGAATCCGAGGCCGTCGGCGAAGGCCGGTGAGCGACCGGATCGGCGCGTTTCCTGGGGTGGTCGAGGGATGGAAGCTTTCCAGGGAAAGGCGCCCGAAGATCCTCCCGAGGGGCGGGGATCATGGAGACGACGGAAGAAAGGCGGATGCGGCCAGCGTTTCGAGGGATCTGGAAGGGCATCTGAACACCGGGAGGTGCGGAGATGGAGGGATGGATCTGGATGATCGCGGTGGGGATCCTTGGGGCGTGGATCGGGATGGGTTGAGCCGCTGGCTGCGGCGCCGGGGGCAGGCCCGCCGATCCCGCCGGTGAGCCCGTTTCTATTCCATCCGGGAAAGGAGGCCAGCGATGGGGATCCTGGAGGCGCTGTTCGGGAAGGATGACATGGGGGAGGGCATGCAGAGGCTGCTGCAGGGGGAACATGAAGAGGCCATGGAGCGGTTCACCCGGGTTCTGGAGCGGGATCCCGGGAATGCGCAGGCGTGGTTTCATCGGGGGATGGCGTATCTGGAGAGCGGGCGGCCGGAAGCGGCGATCCGGGATTTCACGGAGAGCCTGCGGCGGAAGGAGGATCCGGATACGTATTACAACCGGGCGATGGCCTGGCTGGATCTGCGGGATCTGGAGCGGGCGCTGGCCGATCTGGACGCCGCCCTGCGGCTGGACCCGGAGGACGCGGAGGCCTGGAACATGCGGGCGATCGTGGAGGCGGAGCGGGGGGATTCCGCGCGGGCTTTGCAGGACATCGAGCGGGCGATCGAGCGGGGGCATCCTTTTGCGGGAGCGCCTGGGGGATCTGGAGGGGGCCCGGCGGGATCTCCGGGAGGCATGGCGGCGGCGGAGGGAACTGGAGGAGGAGGGGCGGGAGGCGCTGCTCGCCCGGGTGTGGAAGAGGCCCTGCAGCGGCTCGGCGAGCGGGGATGATCGGGATTCGGGCGCCTCTCCAGACCCGGTCTTCCCCCTCGGGTCGGTCGGAGTTGTAACGATCAAATCGATGTTGTAACGTTGGGTTAACGCAGGGGAAAGGGGGTCGGATTAAGATGGGGGCAGGAGGTTTCATCGTTCGGGGCGGTTGCTTGGATCTGGAACGAGCCGGTTCGGACAGGGTCGTAGCCCGGTGGCATCTTCCCGGTGCCCGATCGGAATCCGTGGGCGGGAGGAGGTGAACGATGGTGCGGAGGTGGATGCGGGGATCGAGGGGAGTGCAGACGCTGGAGTGGGTGGCGCTGGCGCTGGTGGTGCTGGCGCTGATTGGGGCGGTGACGGCCTGGATGAACGGGCCGGGGGGCGTCCAGGTGGCAGCGCCGATCCAGCAGGCGCTGCAACGGTATGCGTGGTGTCTGGAGGGCGCTGGAGGCTGCCCGGGGGCAGGGGGAGGGAACGCCTTTGGGGCGAACCCACCGGGGGTTCGGCCGCCAGGGGGGAACCCGCCGGGGGCGAATCCACCGGGAGGGAACCCCCCCGGGGTGAATCCCCCGGGGGGGAAGCCGCCGGATCCGGTGTGGTGCGTGACCCATCCGGGGGATTGTCTCTCGAATTTCGGGAAGTGGGCGGCGGACAAGTGGGAGGATGTGAAACGGGGGGCCGGACAGGCGTGGGAGGGCCTGAAATCCACGGCGGAGGGGGTATGGAAGTGGCTGGATGAGCATAAGGGAATCGTGGCGGGGGTTGTGGTTGCTGGCTTGCTGATCCTTGGATCCATCCTGTTGACGGGTGGCGTGGCTTTGCCGATATGGCTGGCAGCAGGCGGGGCCGTGCTGTTCGGCGGGTTGTATCAGCTATCGAGTCCCAAAGCCGGCCTGCAGGGGTGGCTGGAGGCCTTCGGACTAGCAGGGATGGGAGCAATCGCAGTCCCTCTGCTTGCTCAAGGCATAAGCGCGATGGCAGCATCAGGGTTGTCCGGAATTCTGAGGCTTTTCGTGAGCAAGGGAATTATTGGTGGGGTTTCATCTGCACTCAGTTACATAATACTCACCCCACCCAATGAGTGGTCCATTCAGGGACTGGCCATAGCATTTGGGGCGGGGGTCTTGACGGAAATGCCGACGGTGCCATCGGCGAAAGCCGCGCTGGCTGCTATCCTGGGAACGATAGAAGCCGCCCGTCGGAAGGAACTTTCCTTGGCAACCCCAATTCGGAGCTTTGGTCAATCGCTCTTACTGGATGAGCATGGGGGCAAAGCGTATAACAGGGGCTTTGGTCGGGTTGTCGGAAAGGGGATTGGATGGTTGCGGGGGAAAGGGATCTCTATATCTTCTCCGAATTTTATGATGCGCGTTCTGAATCGGGTTTCATGGGATATCATAAAAATCAAGCTATTTGGTATGTAACTGGGAGGTGAGGCCATGTCTAACAAACCCAAGATTCATCCATTGAACATTGTGGGCTTTTTGATCATGGTGGCCGATCTCATTGCCGTGGGCTACTGGGCGCTGGCCATCGAGAAGCCCCGGGCAATCGCCAAGATGGCGGCGGGGCAGTGGACGCTATGGGATGAGGTCATCGAAAAATTGATAATCATCGGGTTCTGGGTGATTGCCTATATGGGCTACACGGTTGGGGCATTGCCGGACAACAAGTGGGACTGGAAACGTGCGGCCCGGTCCGGTTTGGAAGCGGTCATCTCGGGGGCAATTGTTGGCGCCCTTTATGCCATGATATCCCGACGGTAGAACATTATCCCAATGGCAACCGGGAGTTAGAGATGCCGAGTAGGTCATCCGGTGGCCGGCTTCATCCGCTGTTCATCGTGGGTTTTCTGATCATGGTGGTGGATCTCATTGCTGCTGCTTACTGGGCGATGGAGATTCAAAAACCCCGAGCGATTGCGCTGAAAGCGGCGGGGGCGTGGACGTGGTGGGATGAGATCCTGGATAAGCTGATCCTCATGGGGTTCTGGGTGATCGGCTACATGGGCTACGTGATCCAGAACCTGCCGGAATACCGCTGGAGCTGGAAGCAGGCGGCCCGGTCGGGATTGGAGGCGGTGATCTCGGGGGCGATCGTTGGTGCCCTTTATGCCCTGATCGCCCGGCGATGAGCCGTCCCGTTCCCGGGTTTTCCGGGACGTTCCATGGGCCCAGAGATTTGTGAAGTATAAAATGAAAAAGGCCGAATCAACAATTGGGACCGTATTGCTTATTTTGAGTATGATTGCCTTCGATTATTATGCGTTTGTCTGGGCCAAGCCTCGTCTGGCTCGAGGGGAGATCACGTGGCTGGAGGACAAGCTTGTTGTTCTGGGGTTCTTTATCCTGGTGATTCTTTCCGGCGCGATGATGTTCATTCCGGAGGAGGGATGGGAGAAAGGCCGGCGGACGCTGGTGGATGTGATCCTCAGTGGGGTGGCGATTGGCCTTTTCGTCAGCCTGATGACCTATCTCGGGCTGGTGAAGGAAGGGGGCCTCCACGCCACCCCTCCCCGAATCGGGGAGGGGCTCCTGGACCTAACCCCCCGGCCCCCTTCCCTCGTAGGGAAGGGGGAGCCTGAAAATCCCCCTTCCCGTTTCGGGGAGGGGCCGGGGGAGGGGTCCTCCCCTCCCCGAAACGAGGAGGGGAAATCGGGCTGTTGCCCACCTTCTGATGATCATACAAGGGTCGAGGGATCGTCGATTGGAAGGAGGGGACGACGCCATGCGTGGCCTTTGGGATGAGCGCGGCGCGGAGACGGTGGAGCTCATCGCCGGGCTTCCGCTCCTGTTTCTGTTTGTGCTGGTGGGGTGGCAGTTGCTCGCGGTGGGCTACACGGCGATGGTGGCCTCGGCCGCCGCCCGGGAGTGCGCCCGACAGGAGGCGGTGGGCGCCAGCGGCATCGCCGCGGCCCAACGGGTGATCGGAGCCTGGGCGCCGGGGGCCCAAGTGCAACCCCTCGGGGGCGGGGATGCCCGGGGATGTCAGGTGACGCTGCGACCGCCCCAGGTGCCGTTGCCCTTCCGGCTCCATGAGCGCATCCAGTTGCCGCCCGTGGTGGTCACGGCCTGGATGCGCTGGGAGAGGAGGTTCGGATGGTGAGGGCGTGGTGGCGGGAAGAACGGGGGGCCTCGACGCTGCTGATGATCATCCTGGGCTTCCTGCTGGTGCTCGGGGCGGCCGTGCTCTTCAACTTCGCCATCCTCGGCTACGTCCGGCACCGGGCGGTGACGGGGGCCGATGCCGCCGCCCTGGCCGGCGCAGAGGAGATCGCCCGGTATCTGAGCACCACGTGGGAGCTGTGCGCCCCTGCCGGGACGCCACCCGCGGAGATCGTGAGGGAATACGACATGGCCCGCCCTCAGGCGGCGGTGTGGTCCCAGATGGGATTCGCCCAGGCTTCCGCTTATGCGGCCGCCAACGGAAGCCGCCTCACCCGCTACCGGGTGCGCTGGGGGGCCGAAACCTGGAACGTGCAGGGATACCCGCTGCGGCAGATCCTGGTCGATAGCGCCGTGAAGCGCCCCTACGGGCTGGCGGGACCGGTGGTGGGGGGGCGTCAGGGGGAGATGGGGGCGGAGGCGACGGCCGAGGTCTATCTGAGCCGGTATGAATTCAATGCCTGGGATTGCAGCCCGAATCCGGAAACCCCCATGGTTTACTACTGGTTTCGCTTCACGTGGAGGATCCGTCTGGTACGGTGAAGGCGATGCAGATGATCCCCTATCCTCTCCGCAGATCGCAGATCCCTTCCAGCATCGCCCGACGGGCGCATGGACCGATTCCCATGGTGTCCTGCGGCAAATCTGTTCTCCGGAGGTGAGCCATGGAGACGAGGGGCTTGCATCTGGCTTCCCCGTTTCGGCGGCTGATGGCTGGCGTGGTGGAATCCCTGGTCTTCTATATCGACCTGTTTGCCGTGCTGACTCCCCTGGGGGTGATCGGCGCGCTGCTGGATAATCGGCGTTCCTCCGCTTCTCAAACGGCTGGAGCCGCGATCGGCGGAATTGGGTTCCTCCTGATCTGTGGCCTGAGTCTGGCCTACCTGGCGATCACGCTCTATCTCTGGACCCAGGGCATGAGCCTGGGGAAGTGGTTGCTGGGCATGCAGGTGGTGCATGAGGATGGGCGCCCCGCCGGCTTCTGGACGATGCTGGTGCGGGAGATCATCGGCAAGCCCCTTTCGGCCCTGGTCTTTTATCTGGGCTACCTGTGGGTGCTGATCGATCGGGAACATCAGGGGTGGCACGATAAGCTGGTGCGCACCTGGGTGGTGATGCGGTCCGGATCAGGATGATGGCGATGAATTCATGGAACGATGATCTGGGACGGGATGGGAATGGATCCCCCATCCCGTCCGTTGTGTATGGCGGAGACCCTCATCCGGAGGCATGGATATGTGGAGGATGCTCGTATATGGTCTGTCGGCGATCGCCGGGCTGGCGGGCGGCTTTCTGGCCAGCCTGCTCACGCCCCTGCTGACCTGCTTCTGCTGTGGCCCCCTGGGCGGGCTGGCGGGAGGGGCGGCCGCCTGTCTGGTCCCACCCCGTCCATCCCGACCGGAGTCTTCTCGGGTGGGGTTGCTGGGCGGGCTATCCTTCGGGGCTGGGGCCTTTATCGGATCGGCTCTGGCGGCCGGGCTGGGGCTGGCTACCGGGGCCATCCAGGCCACCCAGCGGGAGCTGTTGCGCCAGCTGGGTCAGAACGTCCCCGAATCGCAGGCCCAGGCCGGCGCGATCATCGGTGTTCTCCTCGTCCTCTGTCTGGTCGCTCTGTCCACGATGGCGCTCTCCGCCGCCGGCGGCTATCTGGGCGCCGTGCTGGTCCGCTCGATCCATCGGGAGCCATAATCCTCTGAGCGATCGCGGAAACGGGGAAGGCTGCCCCCTTTTCGCTATCACATTATAAGAGGAGCGCTGGACCGATTCCCCTCCTTCTGGAACCCAATCCCTCCCGGAGGTGTCCGATGCGCAAGCTCGTGCTGGTGATGGCGGTCGGGGCCCTCGTGCTGCTGGGCCTCTGTGCCGGCGGAGGCCTCGCCCTCTATTTCCTCCTCCGCCGTCCAGGCGAGATCGCCTCGGGGGTGACCGGAACGCAGAAAGTTCGGGCCGCGGACGGCTCGGAGATCGTCTGCCCGTCCGGCTATGAAACCCTGGATATCCGGGATCCCGCTGCTCTGATGCAGCGCGCGGAGAGATCCTTCCAGGAGCCGGCGCGATCCCTGCTCCGCAGCTTCTCCGATCGGGCCATCTTTGCCGCCCGCCGGGGCGACCGGATGCTCCTGGTCGCCGGGCAGGATGCGCTTCTGGAGGAGATCCCGGAATCGGAGCGAGAGGCGTGGAGGGCCGATCAGGAGCAACTCTACCGCCAGGCCTTCGCGTTCACCGCCGATGCGATCCGCTCGTCGGTTCCGGACGCCGAGGTCGTCCTGAATGGGATGACATGGTCAGAACGGAAGGGCACCCTGGGCATGCTGGAGATCCGGTTCTCCTACCATCAGGGCCAGAAGACCCAGGATGGGTGGATGGCCATTGTCTATTTCCCCCGGCGCATCTACAGCGTGCTGAGCGTGGGGGATGAAAAGGGGTTCCGTCTCCTGCTGGAATCCTCCCGGTTCGCTCCCGAGCGAGAGGAGGCCGCACGAGCTCTCCCCGCACCGACGGCGACCCGCCGGGCCGTATCGACGCCCACGCCGACCCCGGCGCCGACGGCCGTCACCCCCTTCGCTTTCCCGCCGGGATGGAAGGTCCTGACCCCCGAGGAGATCCAGCGCCTGATGTCTCCCGAGAGCGTCCCGCCGGAAGTCCGGCCCTACGTGGAAATCGTCCGGCAGGGAGCCCAGGCGATCGCCTATGATCCGAAGTCTCCCAGCTCGCTGATCGTGGTGGTGCGCCAGAGCGGAGCGATGACCCGGGAGCAGGCGGACCTGATCCGGCAGAACTGGAAGAGCGTTTCGGAGATGCTGGTGGAGCCCATGCGCTCCTTCATGGAGAACGCCGGATGGACGGATGTCCGGATTGAGCCGCCGGAGCTTTTCGATCACCGCCCTTCCCGGGGCCGTGCGGCGCTGCTGGCCGTCCGTTTCCAGGGGAGCGGCGCGTATATGGGAGTCCACCGCGACTTCCGGTCCGTCATCCTCCACTTCGAGGATGTGACCTGGGTGGTGACAGCCATGGAGGCCGACTGGAAGACCCTGGAGCTCGTCCTGGAGAACTCGAGGTGGTGAGGGAGTTCGTGGAAGGCTCCCCAAGCCCACGGCGGGCATGGGCGGAGGATGAACCCGGCTCGGAAGCGGCGCTCCATGGACGGCGGAGCAATGAAAGGAAGGTCCATGGACCATCGGCCGAGGGGTCCGGAAGCCATCCGCCCTTTCGTTCGCCCATCGCCGTGAAAGGAAGAGCGAGGCGTTGCAGAACAATGGAGGAGATTTTCGGCCCGGCAGTCGACGCATGGGCCTGGATTCCTGGGACCGGATGGAGGCGTGATGTCTCGATGGGCGTGGGCAGCGATTCTGATCGCGATCGCCGGCGCGGGGTGCGGGATCGGGTTCGCCCTCGGGGCGCTGGCCGTCCCTGAGCTCGCCCGACGTATGGGCACGGCATACCGTGCCCCTACCGTTCCTGCTGCCCCGATCGCCACGCCGATCCTTCCAGCGGCCACCGTCCCCCTTCGCCCTTCTCCGTCGCCGGAGGAGGCCCTCGTTCCCACCGCCACACCCCTCCCGACGTATACTCCCACGCCGCCCCGGACGCGGATGGCGCCCCCGCCCGCCTTCCCCGAAACCCCAGAGGCCCTCCCGCTGGAGGTGCCCGATCCGCCATCCGAGCCAGAATGGCTCGTCGGGCTCTCCCCCTCGGCGAGGGCCGCGGGCGTGGACCGCCGTCCCGTTTACCGGATCGGCGGGGTGCTGGAGCCGCAGTCCGGACGGCTGCGGGGCCGCCTGATCCTGACCTTCCCTTATGAGCGGGGCGCGCCCCTCCGGGCCCTCTGCTTCCGGGCGTGGGCCAACGCCCCGGCCTCGGGGGGCTCCCGTCTCGAGGTGGGGATCATCCGGCAGGGCGGCCGACCGGTTTCCCCCAACTGGAGCCTCGATCGCACGGCCTTCACCGTGACGCTGCCTTCCCCTCTCCAGCCCGGCGAGACGGTCGAGCTGGAGATGCCCTTCACGGTGACGATCGGGGCCCGAGCGGGCGGCTATGGCCTGATGCAGAAAACCGGCGATGGGCGTCTCGTCCTCTACTACGGTTATCCGGAGCTGGCCCGGATTCAGGAAGGCCGCTGCGTCCTGGATCCGCCGTGGGAGAACGGGGATCTGCACCAAGCGGAGGCGGCGCACTTCGCCCTCCGCCTGCGCCTTCCCGAAGGGATGGCGCTGGCGGCGAGCGGCGTGACGGTTCGGGAATCCGCCGGGCCAGGGGGATGGCAGACCGTGGAGATCGTGGCGCCATATACGCGGAACTTCGTGATGGTCGCCGGGGAGATGCGCCGGATCTCCGTTGAACGGGATGGGATCCGGGTGAACGGGTTTTACCGGAACGCGCCGGCGGCAGAGGCGCGCCGGGCCCTGGAGGACGCGGCCGACGCCCTGGAGCGGTTCGGGAGGGCCTTCGGCGATTACCCCCTGGCGGAGCTGGATGTGGTGGAGGTTCCCCTGCGCGGTGGGGCGGCCGGCGTGGAGGCCAGCGGCCTGGTGATGATCGGCGAGGACCTCTATGGGATGGGGGATCTGAACGGGCTGTTCGGAGGGCTCTCCCCCGGAGGCGGAACCCTGGACCTTCTGGGGTTCGTGGTGGCCCACGAGGTGGCCCATCAGTGGTGGTATGGGATGGTGGGCAACGACGCCCATCGGGAGCCATGGCTGGACGAGGGGCTGACGAATTGGTCGGCGGTCTTTTGGGTGGAGCAGGCCCACGGCCCGGAGGCCGCCCGGATGACCTGGGATCTCCTGGTCCTGTTCCCCTATCGCTTCCGGCTGATGGAGGGCGATCTCCCCCTGAACATGCCGGCGGAGCGATATTCGCCGTGGGATTACGCGGCGATTGTGTATGGGAAAGGGGCCTGGATGATGGAGGTCCTGCGCCGCGAGATGGGGGAGGAGCGCTTTTTCGCCTTCCTGCGGCGGTATCTTCAGCGCCACCGCTGGAGCTGGGCGACGGGGGATTCCTGGCGGGAGACCCTGGCGGAGTTCATGGGGAAGGAGCGGGCGGAGGCGTTCTATCAGCGATGGGTGACCGGTGCCGGGGTGACGGAAAAGGATCTCCCCCCCAGCGAGACGCTGGATCCGCTCCTGCGGGATCCCACGATGGCGGCGCTGCTCCGTTCGCTCCTGGAGCTCCTCATGCAGGCGCAGCCTTGAATTTCCCCTGCATCCTTTGATCCAGGAGGAGGTTCAGCGATGGAACGCAGGGTGTTTCTCATGGGGCTTGCACTGGCCGTCCTCTCCGCATGCGGTCGGCCTCCTTCGGGGGAGCGGACGACGCCGACGGCGACGTCACGCCCTTTTCCTACCTCGACATCCCGGCCGGCCGCTACACCCACCGAGGAGGCCAGGGCCCTTCCCCAGGGACGGTTCGCGGTGGGGTTCGTCAGCGATCCGTCTTACGGCATCGTGATGGAGGTCCCGGCCTTTGAGATCCGGGATCGCCGCCTGCGGGTGTATGCCGCCTTCGCCATGCGGGGGGAGCGGAGCCGGACGTTCTATGCCCCTCTGGAGCCCGGCCGATCCGCTCAGCTGCGGGCGGGGGGCGAGTGGCTGGACCCCGAGGCGGTGAGCGAGAACTTCCGGGAGGACATCTGCCCGGAATATCCGCCGTCGAAGAAGACCTGCCTCTGGATCGTCGGCGCGGTGGAGCGGGGATGGTTCGAGTTCCGGCTGCCGGAGGATGCCTCGCCGCCCTTCGTCTTCCGCTTCCCGAACTTTGACCGGGTGGAGCTCCGTCCGGAGCGACCCCTCTCCGGCGAGGTGTGGGGAGATCTCCCCTCCGATCCTTTCCCGCAGAAAGAGTGGGTTTTCGAAAACGCGCCTCGCTTCCGGCATCGGAACGTCGCCGTGGATCTGGTCTTCCGGCGCATCCGGGTGGACGGAGGGCAAATGGAGGTGGAGCTGGAGGTCCGGCAGCCGAAGGGCCTGCTGGTCATCGGACAGCTTCCCGGGCCCGGAGCGCTCGGGGTGGTGGACGCCACGGGCCAGCAGCGCTTCCCATCCAAATACCCGTCGGATATCCGGGAAATGGTCCCGCCGCGGGAAACCTCGCGCATGACGGTCACGCTGGTTTATCCCGCTCCTGCCGCGGCGGGCCCGCTGGTTTTCCGGCTGGAGGGCTGGCCGCTGATCCGATTCGATCCTTCGACCGGGTCGCTGGCGGAGGCGGAATGGGATGGGCGGGCCTTCGTTCTGGCGCCCACCCCCACGCCCTCTCCGAAGGCGATGGCCCGCCAGGAGATCGAAGCCGTGGTGGGGAAAATGGCGGAAGCCCTCCGCCAGCGCGATCCGGAAGCGTTTCTGGCCTTCTTGGACCCGAAGGCGGAGGTGGACCGCGAGGGGATCCGGGCGGTCGTCTCCGGAGGCGGATGGCCCCTTCAGGATCTCCGCCTGGAGGTGACCGGAGGCTCTTTCGATCCCGAGGAGGCCCGGGAGGTCTCGCTGGACCTTTCCGTCGGGCTGGAAGGGTTCCCCTCGGAGGAGCGATGGCATTACCCGGTGGAGGCGGATTTCCGCAAGATCGATGGCGTGTGGCGGGTGACCCGCTGGTCCTGGGGGATGACCCCGCCCTGGGTGCGCCTTCCCGGGCGGTCGTGGACCTCGGCGCATTTCGCGCTGATCGGCCCGGAGAACCTCCCGGAAGAGACGGCGCAGGCGGTGCTGGGCGAGCTGGAGGGGGCCTATCGGGATCTCTCCGCCCGGCTGCCCCAGGAAGCCATCCGCCCCCGATATCTGGCCCTCTACGTTCCGGATCGCAAAACCTTCGAGGCCCTGACCGGGAAGAACCCCCAGCTCACCCTGGGCGCGGCCTTCTACCGGACGGTTCCGGTGATCGCGGATGAAGAGGTGGTGGGCTTCCGGACCAGTGAGGTGATGCTGGCCCTCAACGCGGAAGGGGTGAAAAGCTACCGGGCCGCGGATCCCATCGGCGGACGGGCGGCGGTGCTGCGGCATGAGCTGGTCCACGTGATCCTGGCGCCGTGGACCCGGCCGTGGACTCCGGGGTGGCTGGTGGAAGGGGCGGCGATGACCTACGCCGGACAGCCTTACTGGCGGGAGCTGAAGGAAGAGATCAAGAGTTTGGAGAACATGACCTACACCACCGAGTTCGGCCACATCGGGGACATCTTCGGGACGGCGACGGCGCGCCAGTATGCGCTGGCCTCGGCGATGGCGGAGTTCGTCCGGGAGCGCTACGGGGATGCCGCCTTCCTCGCCCTCTACCGGGCGTATGCGGAGGTCCCGGTGGAGATCGTGGAGAAACATCTGCCCTCCATTGGGTTAGGAATCCTCCTCCAGGCCTCCATGCAAAGCATCGCCCAGGAGGTCACCCCGGATCTCATGCGGAAGCATCTCGGGACGGATCCAGCGGCCTTTGAGGCCGCCTTCCGGGAGTGGTGGAAGGCGAAGCGATAGCGCCGCATCCGCGGTCGCTTTTTCGATCGAGGGCTCCAGATTTCATGCGCCGCGTGTGGACGGCCCGGCGTTTGAGGATTAGGATGAAGAGCGGTTGAATCTTCCAGGCTTCAGGAGGCGAAGCGATGCGACGGACACTCTATCTTGTCGCGGCATGGGCCATCGTGGGCCTGTTGCTGGGGGCGTGCGGCGGCGGCACCGGCGGGACCAGCGGCGGGGGGGCGACCCTCACGGTCGAGATGGGCGACCTGTATTTCAAGCCGAACACGCTAACGGCGAAGCCGGGCCAGACCTTGCAGATCACCCTGGACAATCGGGGTTCCCTGGAGCATAACTTTGTCCTCTATGACGCGGATGGGAAAACGGTGCTCTTCGAGCAGGACGGGATCCAGCCAGGCCAGAAGGTGAACATCTACCTGAAGGCGCCGGAGAAGCCGGGGACCTATCCATATGTGTGCACAGTGCCCGGCCACCGGGAAGGCGGGATGGTGGGCACCCTGACCGTGCAGCCGTAAGAGACCGATCATCTGGGCCGCCCGATCCCTGGGGTCGGGCGGCCTTGTTTTCTGGAGGCATCCCGGGGCGCTTTCGGCGATATGCCCATCCCTCATATCTCCTCGTTGCTCCCCTGCGCCACGCGTTAGTCCCTTGCGCCGATTGGAAGCCGGCCTTGTTGGTCGCTTCCGCGCCCCACGTCGGCCTGCGCCGACGCGAAAGGCGTTTTGGCCGGCGGAGGCCGGCCATCGGCCGAAGGCCTCTAAAGGTCGAATTCCTTCGACGCTCCCGCCGGCCGGTGGCCGAAGGCCTTTTGAGGCCGAATTCCTTCGGCGCATCCCGCATGGCTTCCACCCCGACCGGATGAAGCGGCTGTCCTCTTTATGCGAACAGCACATACTGGCGGAGGAAATCCAGAACCTCCTGATAGAAGGCGGTGATCGTCTCCGCGCGGCGCCAGCCATGGCCTTCCCCGGGATACAAGCGGTAAAGATGGGGAACGCCCCGCCGGCGCAGCGCCTCGGCGATGGCCTCGGCCTGGTTGGGCGGCACCACGCGATCCTCCGCGCCCTGGAAAATCGCCACCGGATCCTGGATCCGATCCGCGTGGAAGATGGGAGATCGCTCCCGATAGCGCTCCGCGGCCTCCGGCAGCGGTCCGACCAGTGTATCCAGATAGTGGGCCTCGAACTTGTGGGTCTCCGCCGCCAGGGTGAACAGGTTGGCGACGCCGAAGAGACAGATACCGGCCCGAAAGAAGCCGGGATAGCGGATCAGGGCATTGAGCACGGTGTAGCCGCCGGCGCTGCCGCCCATGATCACCAGGCGCCGGGGATCCGCCAGGCCCCGTTCCACCAGGGCCCGGGCGCCACCTACGGCATCCTCTACATCCAGAACGCCCCAGTTCCCTTTCAGGGCATCCCGATACGAGCGGCCGTAGCCCGTGCTTCCCCGGTAGTTCACCTCCAGATAGGCGAAGCCCCGGGTGGCGAAAAACTGGGCGTCGGCGTTGTAGCTCATCACCCGCTGAGAGGTAGGGCCTCCGTGGATGCTGATGATCGCAGGGGGAAAATCCGTTCCTTCGACCCTGGGCCCGACAGGCGGGTAATAGAGCCCGTGGACCATCGTCCCATCGGGCGCGCGCCACTGGATCGATTGGGGGAAAGAGAGCGCCTCCGGGGGGATCCGCTCCGCGCTGGCGTAGCGATGGACGCGGATACGGCCATCTTCCCAGGAGATCCCGCGGGGCGGCTGGAGGGGCGAGGAGGCGATCATCGCCAGGGCCTCCCGATCCGGCGCGACAGCGAGCTGTTCGAACCAGGTGTAAGGCCCCAGGTCCAGGCGAACGATGTGCCCTTCCAGGTCGACGGCCTCAAGAAAGGCCATGGCGTTCTCGCTGCGGCGGTAGAAGATCCGATCTCCCCGGGGGCTCCACCCGTAAACCCGCAGGCCCTGAACCCAGGCGGGCGGCGCCAGCGTGGTCCCCTCCACCAGGATCCGTCGAGCGCCGGTCTCCAGATCCATCACCACGAGGGCATCCCATTCCCCTTCCGTGAGGATATAGCTCAGGAAACGGCCGTCAGGGGAGAAAGCGGGCTGGAAGACCGGTGTGCGGGCGTCGCCGTCGACCACCTCGATCCGGGAGGGGCGGGGGGGATCGCCCTCCAGACGGGCCAGGCCCAGGCGGGCCCCATCCCAGGGCATATTCGGATGGTCCCACTCCACCCAGGCAATGAGCGGATGGGTGGGGTGCCAGACGGGCTGCATGTAGAAGTCGGCGCCTTCGATCGCCTTCTGGGGCCACCCTCGTCCCTCCGCATCGACCAGGGCCAGCCCATCCGTTGCGCCGTCCGAGTGCACATAGAGCACCCAGCGCCCATCCGGGGAGAGAGCTGGGGAAGCGACATTCCCGAAGGGCGGTGTGATCGG
Source organism: Thermoflexus sp. (assembly GCF_034432235.1). Classification (NCBI taxonomy): domain Bacteria; kingdom Bacillati; phylum Chloroflexota; class Thermoflexia; order Thermoflexales; family Thermoflexaceae; genus Thermoflexus; species Thermoflexus sp. The sequence goes on from NZ_DAOUCJ010000025.1 coordinate 18,238, forward strand.
CTGGGGGAGGCCGGCGCGCAACGGAAGGCGATACAGCCGGCCGTCCTCCCCGGCATAGATCACGAAGCCATCGCCGGTCGTGAAATCCCCGCCGCCGTAGCCGATGCGGGCGCGGACCGACTCGATATCCGTGAGGTCGCGGGGGGCGTCTTCGTTCTCCTGGGCGACCAGAACGCCGCGGCCCGAGCGCTCCTCCCGCCAGATCCGGGCGCGGCCGGAGCGATCCCACTGGACATCCGTGATGCGGAGCATCGCGGCCATGCGTTCCGGGGCCAGCGGGCTGGGCCAGAGACCATAGGGGAGAATCCCGCGCATGGAATCTTCCTCCCGCTGAAGTGATGACGATTGTAGTCCGAGCGGATGGTTCCATGCAAACGCATCGGGCAGCTTTTTGATCTCTCCTTGATGAGGAGAAAACCCTCCTTGATCCATGCTTGATGGGGAGGGCGATACACTATAGATTCCAGACGGACCTCCACCATGGTCTGGGACTTCCACAGTCGGGCTTGCCTTCTCCCAGCCGAGGCGCCCAGGGGCGATCCAAGCCTGGCCAGGCCGATCCATTGCGTCGCGCTGGATCGCCCAAACAGAGGGCCGGAGGAATTTATCGCGTTCATGTATTCTTTGGCCATTCGGATCCGTGGATAATCATCGAATATCGAAACCAAATTCGGAGGCTTGAGCATTGATTCACGATTTTCTAATGATTTCGATTATAATAATCTTGTTTTTGCTCGCTTTCTACCTGATTCACGCCCTGGACCTTATCGCCCGATCGGGGGGGGCTGAATGAATTTATTGCATATTTTTAGCGCGATTTTAGCGATTATTTTATTTATTTACTTGGTGATAGCTTTGTTATATCCGGAAAAATTCCAATAATCCGGAAGGGGGATGGAATGTCTCAGAATGCGGGGCTACAGATTCTGCTGTATGGGATGGCGCTGCTGATCCTGGCGCCGGCGCTAGGGGAGTATATGGCACGGGTATACCAGGGACGGCCGGGCTTCGTCGGGCGGGTGGTGGGGCCTCTGGAGCGAGCGATCTATCGGTGGACGGGGGTGGATCCAGATCAGGAGATGGATTGGAAGTCCTATGCGATGGCGATGCTGTTGTTCAATGCGGTGGGCATGCTGGCGCTTTACGGGCTTCAGCGGGTGCAGGGGTGGCTCCCTTTGAACCCGTTGCGCTGGGGGCCGGTGTCTCCGACCATCGCCTTCAACACGGCGGTCAGTTTTGTCACCAACACGGACTGGCAGGCCTATGCGGGTGAGACGACGATGAGCTTTCTCACCCAGATGATGGGGTTGACGGTGCAGAACTTCTTGTCGGCGGCGACGGGGATGGCCGTCGCCGTGGCCGTGATCCGGGGCTTCGCCCGGGCCTCCGCTCAGACCCTGGGGAATTTCTGGGTGGATCTGACCCGGAGCGTGCTGTATATTCTCCTGCCCCTCTCGGTCTTATTGGCCCTCTTTCTGGTCTCCCAGGGTGCAGTTCAAACGTTGCAGGGATCGGTCACCGTGCATCTGATCCAACCGGTGCGCCTGCCGGAGGGTCGGGTCCTTCCCGAGATCCAGCTCCCGCTGGGCCCGGTGGCCTCTCAGACGGCGATCCAGCACCTGGGGACCAATGGCGGCGGCTTCTTCAACACGAACGCGGCGCATCCTTTCGCGAACCCCACCCCGCTGACGGACTTCATGCTGGCCCTTGCGCTGATGGCCATCCCGGTGGCTTTTGCCTACGCCTTCGGGCGGATGATCGGGGATGTGCGGCAGGGATGGGCGCTGCTGGCGGCGATGCTGATCCTGCTTCTCGTGCCCCTCGGGGTGGGCTATCTGGCGGAAGCGTCCGGGAATCCGCGCCTGGCGGCGCTGGGAGTGGACCTTCGGCCCTCTCCATGGAATCCCGGGGGCAACATGACCGGCAAGGAGGTGCGCTTCGGGATTGTCCGTTCCGTCATCTTTACGGCTTCGACCACGGGCACTTCCACCGGGGCGGTCGACGCGATGCTGGATGCGATGACACCATTGGGAGGGGCCATGGCGATGTGGCTGATGATGTTGGGGGAGGTCGCTCCGGGCGGAGTGGGCAGTGGCCTTTACGGGATGCTGGCTTTCGTCGTCGTCGCGGTTTTCGTGGCGGGGCTGATGGTCGGCCGGACGCCGGAGTATTTGGGGAAGAAGATCGAGGCGTATGAGATGAAGATGGCCGCCCTGATGATCCTGATCATGCCGGTGCTGGTTTTGGGGCTGACCGCCCTGGCGGTGGCTCTCCCGGCGGGGCGTCAGGCGGCCTTTCATTCAGGCCCCCATGGCTTCAGCGAGATCCTTTACGCTTTTACCTCCACAGCCAACAATAACGGGAGCGCCTTTGCCGGCCTGGACGCCAGTTCTCTCTTCTATTGCCTGACGACGGGCCTGGCGATGTTTCTGGGGCGATATGGAACGGCCATCCCGGCTCTGGCGATGGCGGGCAGTCTTGGACGCAAAAAGCGCATCCCAGCCGGGGCGGGGACCTTGCCCACTCATACGCCTCTCTTCATCGCTTGGCTGACAAGCGTCGTGATCATCGTTGGGGCCCTGAACTTCTTCCCCGCTCTCGCCCTCGGCCCTGTGGCGGAGCATCTGCAGATGATCTCGGCCGGGCCTTGGATGGGGAGGTGAACGGGAATGGCGGTCTCGCCGCGCAAACCGATGGCATGGACCGGGGAGATCTACCGGCGCGCGCTGGTGGATGCGCTGCTGAAGCTGGATCCTCGCCGGATGATCCGGAACCCCGTGATGTGGGTGGTGGAGGTCGGAAGCCTGCTGACGACCGCCCTCTGGATCCAGGCCTTGGCGGGATATGGGGAAGCTCCCCCTCGCTTCATCGGGATGATCGCCCTCTGGCTGTGGTTTACCGTCCTGTTCGCCAACTTCGCGGAAGCGCTGGCCGAGGGGCGCGGGAAGGCCCATGCGGCCTCCCTGCGTCGCATGCGCAAGGTCACGCAGGCGAAGCGCCTGCGAGAGCCCCGGCGGGACGCTCCCTACGACCTGGTTCCCTCGACCGAGCTGCGCCGGGGGGACCTGGTCCTGGTGGAGTCTGGAGACATCATCCCCGCGGATGGAGAGGTGATCGAGGGAGCCGCTCTGGTGGACGAGAGCGCCATCACAGGAGAAAGCGCGCCGGTAATCCGGGAATCGGGTGGAGATCGCAGCGCGGTGACCGGCGGGACGCGCTTGCTCTCCGACTGGCTGGTGATTCGGGTCACAGCGGATCCGGGCCATGGCTTCCTGGATCGAATGATCTCTCTGATCGAAGGCGCCAAGCGCCGGAAAACGCCTAACGAGATCGCCCTGGACATCCTTCTGGCTGCGCTGACGCTGATCTTCCTGGTTGTCGTCTTCTCCCTCTGGTTCTTCTCGGATTACAGCGCTCGGGCGGTTGGCCACGGCTCTCCGGTGCCGGTAACCATCCTGGTGGCCCTGCTGGTCTGTCTGATCCCCACGACCATCGGTGGCCTGCTTCCGGCGATCGGGATCGCCGGAATGGATCGCATGATCCGCAAGAACGTCATCCCTCTCTCGGGACGTGCGGTGGAGGCGGCGGGAGACGTGGATGTGCTATTACTGGATAAAACGGGAACGATTACGTTGGGGAACCGTCAAGCCGTGGAATTCATCCCCGCCCCGGGGTTTTCAACGCGGGAAGTGGCTGAGCTGGCGCAGCTGGCTTCCCTGGCCGATGAAACCCCTGAAGGCCGAAGCATCGTCGTCCTGGCCAAGGAACGCTATGGCCTGCGCGGACGCGACAGCCTTCCGCCCGGCGCCCGGTTTATCCCCTTTTCGGCGCGCACCCGTATGAGCGGGGTGGACCTGGATGGGCTGAGGATTCGCAAGGGCGCTTTGGATGCCATTGAAAGCTAGGCCCGGGCATGCGGCCGGGAGATCCCCCCGGAGATCCGGGCTGCCGCAGAGGCGATCGCTCGAGGCGGGGGAACGCCCCTGCTGGTCGCCCGCAACGGCGAAGTGGTTGGCGTGGTTCATCTGAAGGACGTGCTCAAGGGCGGCATCCGCGAGCGCATCGCCCAACTACGTCGCATGGGGATCCGGGTCGTGATGATCACGGGGGATAACCCGCTGACCGCAGCAGCCATCGCCGCGGAGGCCGGGGTCGATGAGTTCCTGGCCGAAGCCCGTCCAGAGGACAAACTCCGTCTGATCCGGCGGTATCAGGCCGAGGGACATATGGTCGCCATGGCCGGAGACGGCACCAATGACGCCCCCGCCCTGGCCCAGGCGGACGTGGCGGTCGCCATGAACGCTGGCACCCAGCCCGCCCGCGAAGCGGCGAACCTCATCGACCTGGATAGCAACCCGACCAAGTTGATTGAGATCGTAGAGACCGGCAAGCAGTTGCTGATGACGCGAGGGGCTTTGACGACCTTCAGCATCGCCAACGATGTGGCGAAGTATTTCGCGATCATCCCGGCAGCCTTCGCTTCCATCTACCCCCAGCTGGAATGGCTCAACATCATGCGTCTGTCCACCCCGGAGCGCGCCATCCTCGCGGCGGTGATCTTCAACGCCCTGATCATCGTAGCCCTCATTCCTCTGGCCCTGCGCGGCGTTCCTTACCGCCCCCTCGGAGCGGCACGGCTCCTGCTGCAGAATCTTCTCATATATGGATTGGGCGGGCTGATCGCGCCCTTCATCGGCATCAAATTGATCGACATGTTGTTGAGCCTGGTGGGCCTGCCATGAGGCCTCCAGAGCCTTCGCCATCAGCGGGGAGGAGGACGGGCACGCTATGAGCATCCTAGAAGCGCGAGTCCATCTGCGTCCGGCCATCCGGATGCTCGTTCTGTGGAGCTTGATCCTGGGCCTGGCATATCCCCTTGGAATCACCGGGCTGGCCCAGATGCTCTTTCCATCTCAGGCGAACGGGAGCCTGGTTCATGTCGATGGGCAAATCCGCGGGTCGAAGGGGATCGGCCAGGCGTTTGATGATCCCCGATACTTCTGGGGACGCCCTTCCTGGACGGAGCCTTTCCCTTACAATCCGCTTCCCTCCGCGGGTGCGAACACTGGACCCTTGCATCCCATGCTGGAAGCCCGGGTGCGGGCTCGCATTCAAGCCCTGCGGGATGCCGACCCCTATGCTTCGGGTCCGATTCCGGTCGACCTGGTGACCCCCTCCGGTAGCGGTCTGGACCCGCACATCAGCGTGGCGGCTGCGCTCTATCAGATCCCGCGCGTGGCCCGAGCCCGAGGCCTTCCGGAATCCCTCCTGCGATCTCTTGTGGAGCAACATATTGAAGATCGAACATGGGGGATCCTGGGCGAGCCGCGGGTGAATGTCCTGTTGCTGAATCTGTCACTGGATGAGAAGTTTGGCCGGCCTGCTTCGGAGGGTGGAGCGAAGTAAGGCGCCTTTCCGGCTCTGGAGGGAGGGAGATTGGCATGTGGGAAGAGGTGGAGCGCCCTGACCCGGAGGCGATGCTGGCTCAGGTGAAGGAGGAAGAGCCTGATCGACCTCGTGGCCGGCTGAAGATCTTCCTGGGCTATGCGGCAGGGGTTGGAAAAACCTATGCGATGCTGGACGCCGCTCGCCAGCGCCGGCTGGAGGGGGTCGATGTGGTTGTTGCCTATGTGGAAACCCATGGCCGTCCGGAGACCGAGGCCCTGCTGGAGGGCCTGGAGATCATCCCTCGCCGCCGGGTTGAATATCGGGGGATCGTTTTAGAGGAGATGGATCTGGACGCCGTGCTGGCTCGTCGACCCCAGCTCGCCGTCGTCGATGAGCTGGCCCACACCAATGCTCCGGGCTCTCGCCATGCCAAGCGCTATCAGGATGTATTGGAGATCCTCCACGCCGGCATCGATGTGTACACCACCCTTAATATTCAGCACGTGGAGAGCCTCAATGATGTGATCGCTCAGATCACGGGCGTCCGGATGAAGGAGACAGTGCCTGACTTCATCCTTCAGGAGGCAGACGAGATCGAGCTGATCGATCTGGACCCCGATGAGCTACTCCAGCGACTTCGGGAAGGCAAGGTCTACGTTCCGGAACGGGCCGAATGGGCGATTCAGCATTTCTTTCGGAAGGGGAACCTGATCGCCCTGCGCGAGCTGGCCATGCGTTACGTGGCCGATCGCGTGGATCGCCAGATGCGCGCCTACATGCGCGCCCATGCGATCGCTGGACCATGGCCGGCGAAGGAGCGCATCCTGGTTTGCGTCAGCCCGGGCACGCTGAGCGAACGCCTGGTTCGCACCGGGTATCGTCTGGCGCATCATTTGAACGCCGAATGGTTTGCCCTCTATGTGGAGACCCCTGGAGATGCTTCCCTTTCCCCGGCCCAGCGGGAGCGACTCGACCATCTGTTGCGCCTTTCGGAGGAACTGGGGGGTCATCCCATTGTTCTATCCGGCTATGACGTGGTGACGGCTATCCTGGACTTCGCCCGACATCATAATGTAACCAAGATCGTCATCGGGAAGCCCCTCCGGCCGCGCTGGTATGAGTTGATCCGAGGTTCCGTCGCTGACCGATTGATCCGCAAAAGCGGCCCTATCGACGTCTATGTGATCAGCAGCGAGGCTGAGGCGGGCGCGTCCTCTCCTCATGCCTTTCCTCGCTGGAATCCGCCTCCCCGGGCGGCTTGGGTGAGCTACCTGCAGAGCCTCTTCCTGGTTGCCGTGGCAACCGGCCTGGGAGCCCTTCTCCACTCGAAGTTGCAGGAAGCGAATCTGATCATGCTCTACCTGACCACAGTGGTCGTAGCAGGATTTTACCTGGGGCGTGGGCCAGCCATCCTCGCTTCCATCGCCGGGACCCTGGCCTTCGACTTCTTCTTCGTTCCTCCCCGGCTGACCTTCGCCGTCTCGGATACGCAGTATCTGCTCACATTCCTCGGGCTGCTGGCGGTGGGCCAGATCATCGGCACGCTGACCGCCAATCTCCGCTGGCAGGCCGAAGCGGCTCAGCAGCGGGAGGCTCAGACCCGCAACTTATATGCTTTAAGCCGGGCCCTCACCCGGGCCAGCAATATCGAGGAGATCATCTCCGCGCTTGTCCGGCATGTCGAAGAAGCCACGGGTGGGGAGGTCTGGATCTTCCTGCCAGGGGCGGATTCGAAGCTGGAGCTCTATGCGCGGCATCCAGAGCGGCCTTTATCTCCAGAGGAGAGGGGAGTGGCAGAGTGGGTGTATCGGAACGGGCGTCCCGCCGGCCGGGGAACGGATACCCTTGCCTCTGTGGAGGGGAGCTACTTCCCGATGCGAACCGATCATGGAACGATCGGCGTGCTGGGGATCCGCTGGCCGTCCGAGCGTGGTCCTTTGACCTCTCTCGAGCGTCAGCGTCTGGAGGCTTTCGCAAACCTCGCCGCACTGGCCTTCGAGCGGGCTTACTTAGCCGAGCAGGCTCATCAAGCCCGTTTGCTGGAGGAACGAGATCGCCTGCAATCCGCCCTCCTGAGCTCCATCTCTCACAATCTGCGGACGCCTCTGGTGACCATCCTGGGTGCCCTGACCGCATTGCAGGAATCTGATGAGGGGATGGCTCCTGAGACCCGGCGGGCTTTGTTGCGCACCGCCCGGGAGGAGGCCGAACGCATGAACCGGCTGGTGAGCAACCTCCTGGCCGTCACGCGGATCGAGGCCGGAGGGCTGCGCGTTCGGAAGGAGCCATGCGAGGTTCAGGATCTTCTCAACGCCGCCCTGGAGCGCTTGAAGAGCCGCCTGCAAGATCGGCCCATCGACGTCCGTCTCCCACCGGATCTGCCGCTGATCCCCATGGATTTGACCCTGATGGAGGAGGCCCTCGCGAATATCCTGGACAACGCCGTCAAGTATTCCCCACCCGGATCCCCGATCGAGATCGAGGCCCGTCTGGTGGGAGATCGCCTGGAGATCGATGTGGCCGATCGTGGGGTAGGAATCCCCCCCCATGAGCTGGAGCGCATCTTCGAAAAATTCTATCGAATCCCTCGGGCAGGGGAGAGCGGAGGTCTGGGGTTGGGGCTGACCATCGCCCGATCGATGGTCGAAGCTCACGGCGGCACCATCCGCGCCCTCAACCGGCCGGGGGGCGGAACCGTGTTCCGCATCTCTCTCCCTCTTGATGGAGACGGGCGATCCGGTCATGGAGATGAGCGGGAAGAGGATTCTCATCGTTGATGACGAACGGGCGATTCGCCGGTTCCTGCGCTTGATCCTGGAAGCGCATGGCTACGCTGTGCTGGAGGCTGTGGATGGCCAGGAGGCGCTGCAGCTGACGGCGACCCAGCGCCCCGACCTTCTGTTGCTCGACCTCGGCCTTCCCGATATAGATGGAGTAGAGGTGCTCCGAAGGCTTCGGGAGTGGACCGGCGTGCCTGTCATTGTGCTCTCTGTCCGGGAGCGGGAGGAGGACAAGATCGCCGCCCTGGATGCGGGGGCGGACGATTATCTGACCAAACCCTTTGGGGCAGGGGAGCTGCTGGCCCGTATCCGGGCGGCCCTGCGTCGATCGATATCGCCGCCCTCGGATCCTGTTTTTGAAATCGGTGATCTGCGGGTCGATCTGGCCAGGCGCCTGGTCACCCGACAGGGCCAGCGGATCGAATTGACCCCTACCGAGTTCGCCTTGTTGCGCGTCCTCATCCAGCATGCCGGAAAGGTGCTTACCCATCGCCAGCTGTTACGAGCGGTTTGGGGGCCGGGTTATGAGAACGATGTGCATCTACTCCGAGTGACCATCAGCAACCTGCGTCGCAAGCTCGAACCAGATCCTTCTCGTCCCCGGTATATACAAACCGAGCTCGGAGTGGGTTATCGCATCAAGGATGCGGATCTGCCGTGATCAGCGGATGATGCAGGGGCGCGGGGGCGGACCGCTCTGGCGCGCATCGAGGACGAGGCTGGGATCCGGGATGGGGGTCATATGATCGCAGCGATCGATCCCTTTTCCCGTCCGAGGACCTCGCGGCGCATGGCGCCGGGGTCCGGGAGGATGTAAAAATACATGGTGTCTTTCTTCTCGTCGATCAGATCCCGCAGCTCCGCCTTCACCCGTTCCAGGCGGGCAGGGGTGATCTCCCCCTCGAAGGCGGAGTTCTGCACCCAGTGGAGATGGCGGCGCAGATACTGGCAGACGCGGGCGACGCGTTCGACTTCCACATCGTAAACGATGATCACATACATCGGCTCACCACCACGCCTTGAGGGGCTCGTAGGGCTCCATCCCCAGCAGGTGCCGCACCAGCTTGTAGGCCTCCAGCCGGATGAGGGTCCGATAGCTCACCGGGCGCTTCAGGCGGGGATGCTGGATGGTCTCCCGCATCCGCTCCTCGAATTCCATCACCACCTTCTTCCGCCCCCCTTCGGTGAGATAACAGAAGCCCACTTCCTCCAGGAAATCGTCCTCGCCCAGGGCGCCCCGGTTCATCAGCGCGAACGCCATCCGATCCACCACCAGCGGCTTGAAGAGCTCCGCCAGGTCCAGGGCCAGGGAGAAGCGGCCCGCGGAGGGCTCGTGGAGGAAGCTCACGGCCGGATGGAGGGGGGTGTGATAGAGCTCGGAGAGGACGGCGGCGTAGAGCAGGCCGTTGCCGAAGGAGAGCAGGGCGTTGATGGGATTCTCCGGCGGCCGCCGGCTCCGGCGGAAGCCCTCGAGGGAGAGGATGGTCGGGAAGGCGCCGTAGTAAGCGTCCCGCGCCCGCCCTTCCAGGCCCATAAGCGCCGCCACATCCGGACAGCGCTCGATCTCCCCCATCGCCCTTTCCACCGCCGCGAGGGGTTCTTCCACGGGAAGCCCCTGACGCCGGTAGTAGAGCAGGTTGCGGCGCATATGGAAGAGGGCGCCCTCCACGAAGCCCCGGGCCAGGGCCAGCCGGCGAGCCGGGTCGGCGTAGTGCAGGGCCTGGCCGACCACCACCTGGCCGGCGGCCCGGGTCTCCCGGGGGTAGAAGGAGCCCACATAGAACCCGTAGTAGTTGAACACGTGCAGGCCGATCCCATGGCGGCTCAGGAAGCTCAGGAGCCGGGTGTTGAGGTCCAGCTCCCCCATCGCAAAGAGCGCCTCCACGTCCTCCACCGGGATGGCCTGGCGCAGGGTCTGGCCGTCGGCCTCCCATTCGAGATACAGGGTGTTCTGGCGCCGCCGCAGACGCCCACTGCGGAACAGATAATACGTGCGTCCCATCGGATCACCCTTTTCGATCTGAAAAGGACCTCCCGGTCGGAGCCGCTTCAGCGGCGGCGTTTTCGCGGGCCTGCCCGCGGATGATCTATCCCCAGCACAGGGGCGCGTAGGCGCACCGGCGACAGGCGGGCATCCAGGGGACGGCGGGCGGGGTGGGGAGGGCTTCGATGCGGGCGATCTCGGCGAGCGCCGCCTCCACCTCGGCCACTGCCGCCGCGTCCAGGGTCACCGTCTCCCGTCGGCGCTGGCGGGGGAACCGCAGCTCCCCACGGAGGTGAACCCCTCGCCGGGCCAGGAAGTAGAGATAGTAGCGCAGCTGGAGGCGCGCGGCTTCCACAAAAGTCGGCGCGTGCTTGACCTCGAGGAGGGTCCCCTCGTCCTCCAGGACATCGATGGCGATCCGGTTCTCCAGGATCATGCTCCGGCGGGGCCGGTCGCGATAAGCCCGCTCGTGGGTGAGCCGCCCCAGGGCCACCGCTTCCGCATCGGCCTCCAGGCGGACCTGATGGGCGAAGAGCCAGAGCTTGCGCGGGCAGACCCGCAGGTAGTTCATCTTGAGCCCGCCGACCTTCAGCCGCTCGAAATCATCCTCGCTCAGGCGCATCGCCTGGCGGAGCAGATCCCACAGATCCTCTTCCCGCTCCGGATCCATGCCGCTCCCTTCCCCGCGATCGGCTCTCCAAACGCCCCGGCTTCTTCAAGCATAGATCTCGGGGGCGACACGCGCCTCCGGCTTCCACCCGAATCGGTTCCGGGATGGCCCTGAATCCCTCCCCCGGGGGATCTCCTGAGGATTTTCGGGGGAAAACTGGAGGCGATGAATGGAGATCCGTGGCATGCTCTTCCTGACCTTCCCATAAGCTGGCTGGGTGTGGGAGACGCTCCAGTTCCGAAACCTCGAGCCGCGCGGGCTGGAGGATGAAAGGGACAAAGGGAAAGGGCCAGAAGAGGGCGGCCGGCTATCATCTTATGGGAGCTTTTCAACCCGCCGTCTGCCGGGAGCGATCCCGCTGCCCGGCCAGCCAATTTCCTTCTCCGGGCGGAGAGGGAAGCGGTTTCCCCTTCCCTTTTCCTGGAATCCCTAAAAATCGGGAGGCGTGTGATGAAAAGATGCTGGATGGCCTGTGCGGTGTTGTTCTCGTTGCTGGGCTTCGCATGCCGGCCCCGCCTCGCTCCAGGGGCCGCGACAGCCACGCCGGTTTCCCCGGCAGCGATGCCGGCCTTCACGGTGCCGACGCCCACTCCCATCCCGGCTATACCCGGCCTGGGGCATCCGGTGCCGACCGATGGGGAGCCCATCTCCCTGAATAACCTCCCCCGCCTGCAGCCGATCTGGCGGGCCCAGTGGCCGATGTGGCACAGGCTGTGGCCGACCTCCGAGGCCCTGATCGGCGTGGGGGTGGAAGTCATGGTCATATCCCCGTCCGACCTGGAGATCCGGCAGTCCTTTCCGCTCCCCGCGGGCACGGAGTTTCCGACCGCCCTGGCGGTCAGTGGAGACCATCGGACGGCTGCGGTGGGAACCAGCGGGGGGGATCTGTGGCGGGTGGATCTGAGCCGCGGCGAGATCCACGGCGAGGCGAGGATATCGGAGTCCATTGAGGCGCTGGCGTTCCTGGACCCTCAGGGGCAACGCGTGGCGGTTCTGGCCGATGGGTTGCGGATCTGGGGGTCGGATGGTTCGCTGTCGTCGCCGGTTGGGATGCTTCCCCAGAAAGACTATGAGGGGCAGTTCAGCCCGGACGGCCGCTGGGCGCTGGCGGTGGACAAGCAGGGCGCCGGCGGCCTGTATGAAGTTCCGTCGGGGACCCGGATCTTGAGCTTCACGGTCCCCTTCACCAGCCCGAAGTCGGTCGCCCTGCATCCGGAGGCGCAATATGCGGCTGTAGCCGGGAGGGATGCCGTGGTCGTTCTCCGCCTCGATCCCTCCGGGGGGCGTGCGGAGATCCTCCGGCAGCTCAGCCGGTCAGGCGTTCGGGAGGTGGATGGCGGCGCATCGTTGCTGGCCGTTCTGTCCGAAGAAGGCGGAGGGACGCGCCTCCAGATCCTGCGCTGGGAGAGCGGGGAATCGGTGGTGAACACCCTGCTGGACCGGCCGTTCTTCCACGTGCGCCTTGACGAAGCGGGCGGCCGGGTTTACCTCGCCATCTTCAATCGCCTGGAGGCCCGCTCGCTATCGGACGGCCAGCTCCTCCAGCGGCGCGAGCACCCCAGGACGGATTTCGGGATCCCCCTATGGGAGCAGCGCGCCGTGGTTCTGAGCTCAAAGCATGTGGGGCCTTTGGATCCGGAGGTGGAGCTGCTGGATCTCGCCACCGGACGCCTCCGATGGCAGCGGACGCTGAAATCCCCTGTTCGATCCGCCTGGGCGGATCCCCAGGGGCGATGGGTGGCTGCAGCGCTGAAGGATGGCGGGGCTGAGTTCCTGAAGCTGGAGGACGGGGAATCCATAGGGCGGCTGGAGCTGCGGGATATCAAGTGGCTGGGCCCGGATGGGCAGGGTCGGGGCCTGATCGGCCTGCGGGAGAACACGGTGATGCTCTGGCCGGTTGAGGGGAAGGCCCCGGTCTGGCAGCGCGCCCTTCCGGTTCCCCGGGATCTGCGGCTGATCGGCGCTGTCTCCCCCCAGTGGATCGCCGTCGCGCCGCGTTACGGACAGGACACCCGCTTCGGCGAGTATAACCGGATCTGGGTGATGGATCACGAGGGCAACATCCGGAACACCCTGAGCGATCGTCAGAACTTTGGGAATATCTATCGTCTCGAATGGTCCTCGGACCATCTAATCGTGCATATGTTTTCGGGATCCTCCGGCTACGCGTTCATCTTCTCGATCCCGGACGGGCGGCAAGTAGCCAATCCGCGCATTCGGTCACCCGATGACAGCACATCGATTTACTGGTGGCCTGATCGCCGGATGGGGGTGGTGAACAATCTCCTCGATGAGCTTATGGTTTTCTGGATGGAGGGCCCTAGTGTTACGATGCGCTCTCTGCATAGCGAGGAAGATCTTTGGGTGCACGACGTTCAGCGG
>NZ_DAOUCJ010000026.1 GCF_034432235.1 Thermoflexus sp.
TTTGGAAAGGCGGCGAGCGTCCCCTTTCCGCCCTCACAAGGGGAGACGAGCTGATGATCCGTCTCCACATTCCTTCAGGAACGGCCCTCCGACTATGGGCCAATCTGACCCGGGTGCAGGGGTGGTGACACGAGTGATCCCGGGAGGCTATGAGCTGCGGACGGGCGGTCTGCACAACGCACCGAGGACTCTCCGATTAGAACTTGGGGAAGAGGTGTCGGTGGCCGATTGGCTTACTGAACGCCCGCGGGATGCATCTCCCCTTCGACTGGAGGAAGGGGATTTCGTGGATGTCATTGGAGAGCGGATCCCGGAGGGGATCCGGGGCACCCGCATCTGGGTGCATCCAGCCCGCCAAGTCGAGAGGAGCCCTTCCCCCACCGATTCCCCACCTGCGGCAGATCGTATCGAGGTCGGCCCGAATGGCTTGTGCTGGTATATCGATACGGGGTATGCAGGCTGGTTTGATTGCCCGACCGGCGCAGGCCGCTGCGGGACATGCAACCTCGCTCGCAGTGATCAGGCTGCCTGGCCTGCGATGGATACCTGTGGCTGTTGCACCTGGAACTGCTGCGATTGCTCTCGGAACTGTAAAAACCAGATTTACCTCGCTTGCGGCAAGGATGTGGTGGTCTATGACCAATGCAGCACTAAGGTGAGGACCGTCTATATCGCCAGCTGCGGACCTTGCCAGCGGGCGAATTGTATTTCAGATTGTGTTCCCAATCATCCAGACACGGATTTGTGTAATCGGTCCTGCGCAGACTGCCGAGGGGGTCGGGCGGCCATCATCGACCTGACCAAGCCCACCTTCGCCTACTTTTACGATCCTGTCCAGCGAGGGTGCTTCTCCTGCGAGGTGCGGGTGCTGGCGCAATGCTCATCGTGAGATCGTAAGATCTTAAGATATGGAGGAGACGATGATAGGAGGGATTCATCGACTTCGAGGGATGATGCGGGCGTGGGCCATCGGCCTGGCGATCCTCGGCGCAGGATGCGGGGAAGCCCACCCGACCCCCTCCTCTCTGGGGTCCCTTTCGTCTTCCCCGCTCCCCACGCCCATCCCGTCCGCTTCGCCTTCGCCCTCCCCTTCCCCCACCTCCGCTGCCACCCCCGGGCCGACCTTGCCCCCTGAGATCTATCCCTCTCCCCTCCCCCTGCGGCCCGGGGTGATCGTCTCCGGTGTCCAGGGATGCCCAAACCCCCAGGGCCTGGAAATCACCCCTCTCTCCAAGGAGGAAGCCCTGGCCGTGCTCCGGGCTGCCACCTCCGGCGACCCGGAGACGGTGCGGCAGGCCCACGATCCCTCCCATTGGGCACAGATCGACTGGGCCCGGCTGGCAACCCCGGCCACGCCTGCCCTGCCGGCGGAGGCACGGATCCCCCCGGAACGGGTGACCGATCCCCGGCCGGCGGGGGAGTCTCCGTATGGGGAATTGATCGCCAATATGTGCGGGCGGGAGGTGCTGGCCCGTTCATGGTGGGTGGTAGTATGCGCAGGGCCGTGTGCGGAGGCGCTGCAGGCGGCCCCCGCCCTGAATGCCCATTTCTTCCTGATCCGGCGGCAGGGTCGCTGGTTGATCTGGTGGGTTTATCCGTGAGGGGGAGCGGGAGGCTTTCGCCATTTGGGCGGCGGGCAGCTGGGGGTGCGATCGCTACGGGACTCCGAGGTCCAGGCGATGCGGAACCAGGCGAAGCCGGGCTGGCACTAAGAGCCGATGCTCCTGGAGATCGAAGGGGAACGGGCGCGGGTCTTCACGGGCCTGGCGATGCGGGCGCGCCGGCCTGCCGCCTGGAGGGGATTGAGGATCCGGAGCATCCCTCTCCGGCGGAGCAGGCCCGGTTCCCAGACCCGGGCCGCTGGCGCTGGAGCCCGCTGACCCTCGCCGGCCGGCCTATGCGGGGGATCCAGGGGCTGGGCCTTCCGGTTCTCCCCTGGCAGGTGCGCGCGGATGGGACCTCCCTGGAGGGAATCGTGTTGCTGAACCCGGAGAACGGGATGAGCCTTCAGGTCCTTATTGACCTGAGGGACGACGCCCACCGTCGGGCCCATCCGGATCAGACCCGGGATTTCCGGCTGCCCCCCGAGCTGATCCTCCGTCCCCACGTGGAAACAGCAGCCCTGGCGATCTGGGCCCCCTGCAGCGCGGCCCGGCTGCAGGAGCGACAGAAGGCGTTCCCCACGGACCACATCGACGGCTACCGGTTGCAGGTGGGCGCCGATGGACGGGTGCGACTGGAGGATGCCGAGCGCGGAAGACTGGATCTTCCAGAGTTGGACATGGGATCGGTCGGAATGGATCGGGCTGGCCATTGGGAGTGTCCTCGGGCAGCCGGCCCACCTCCCTTCCTGGCGGATCCTGGCCCGTCCGGGAACCCCCCTTCAGTCCTTCCCGCCCCTCCCCATCGCCCGTATTCCGGGGGACGGGGAAGCGGTGTGTGAGCTCTTCCCCTGGGGGACCAGCTCCCGATGGGTGCTGTGGTGCCCGGTGGAGATCCAGACGCCGGGGAGCAAACCGCTGTGGCAGTTCGGCGCCCTGATCGATGGAACTTCCGGACAGGTGATGAGCCTGGTGGAGCTGGGATTCCAGGATCCGCCCGCGGAATCCGCTGCGGTGCGGTTCGGACCGAGTCTCTCGCTTTCCCCGGACAGGCAGTGGCTGGCCGTAGGATTTCGGGACCTGGGGCCGGACGGCACGCTCCGGGAGGGCCGCAGCCTATATCTGCTGGATGGGGAGCGGCCGGGGTGGATGCGCCGCTGGGAGGGCCGACGCTGGATCGCATGGGAACCATCGGGAGGCGGCCTCGTGCTTTATCATGTGCAGCGGGGCCAGCTGGAATGGCTGCGGCTCCCACCGGATCCCTCCGCGGAGCCGGTGGCCCTGATGGATGCCGCCCCCACTGGTCCCATCGCCTTCCTCGCCCACGGCCTGGTGGCCGTGTCCCGCGCGAATCCGGCGGCGTTGTCGCTGTGGGATCGAGCGGGGCGCAAGCAAGGGGAGTGGGACCTCTCCGCGGTGGTGGAGCGGATCTACGGCCTGCTGGGGGAGGGGGAACGGGTGTGGATCGGGGCCTTCGAGCGGATGGCATCGGGGACGCCCTGTCGCTTCGCGCTTCTGGAGTTGCCGCTTGCAGGATCCCTCACCGATACCCCGTGAGGGGCTCGCTGGGCCTTTCGGCATTTGAGGTCGGGATGGGGAGGCGATGGATCGAGGCCGGAGCGGGGGATCCTGTCATCGCGCAGCGTGCTCCCCATCCGGTCCTTCCGGCGCTCGATCGAACCCACTGAGTCGGGAGATGGCGATGCGACGGATAGGGCGTTGGATCATCGGGATCGGATGGATGCTGATCCTGGGGTGTCGGGCGGGAACACCCGCGCCGATCCCATCGGGTCCCCCCACCCTTCGTGCTCCCCTCCCGCCTTCCCCGACGTGGACTCTCTGGCCCTCCCCGACGCCGGCCTGTCCGAGCGGGGCCGAGGTGTCCGCCGCGCCCTCATTCCCTGACCCGGCTGGCTGGTCCTGGCAGGCCGAGAGGCGGGCCGGAGGGGTCCTGCGCCGGCTGACGCCGGGGGCCCCGGCGCCTCTTTACCTGCTTCCCTTTGACCGCTCCCCGGACGGCCGCTTCCTGGACGTCTGGGTTGTCCGCTGGATCGGCCAGGGGTGCACCTCGATGCGGATGATCCTGGATCGGAAGGGAGATGCCCATCGGCGCAGCCCCGCGGTTTTCCCCTTCTGCTTCATCCCGGACGTCCGGTGGATCGGGCCGCGGGATCGGCCCACGCGGGCTCCGGATGGGCGGTGGGTGGCAGCGACGGCGGAGGGATCGGTGGTGACGTGGCGCGCAGGAGAGGACCTGAGGAACCTGAACGCGCCGGCGTCGATGGTCTGGGCCGGCTACGCCGGTGGCGGGATGGTGGTGGCCCTGGATGCCGATGGCGGGGTATGGCGGGGATCGCTGGGAGGAGAGCGATGGGAGCCGGTGAGGGACCCGCAGGGGACGCCTCTCCGGGCGGGGTGGCTGGCGGTGGGGACGGAGAGCCCGTGGGCGGTAGCCCTGCAAGCGGAGACGGTGGTGCGGCTTCCCACCCCCACGCCCCGACCGCCCCGGGCCGAGCCCTCGCCGCCTCCCCGGAGGCGGCCTCCCACCCCGGTTCCCGAGGTGCCGGAGGCTTTTGACGAGGTGAGGATCTGGCGGATCCCCCTGGAATGGGGGACGCCGGCGGCAGGGCCGGTTCACTACCGACGGGTGGTGGTCGGGACGGACGCGTTGCTGCCGTATGGCGCGATCGTGGTGGGGCAAGGACGCTGGGTGCTGGAGGGCGCGCCGGTCATTTTAGAGCAGGGGCCGGACGGCAGCATCCGGCTGGCCTCCCTGGGGCAGGTGGTGGAGATCCGCAGCGGGCGGGTTCTGGATGGGACGGCCCTGGGGTGGGGGCCGGAGGAGGTCCCGGTGAATTGGGAGGTGTCCTGGGATGGACGGTGGATCGGGGCGGCGATCTTCGACCGGACCGCGGGGCGGATCACCGGGGTGTGGGTGGCCCCGGCCGCGGAGTTGGATTTAGGGAAAGGATGGCGGTTCCCGGGCTGGACCGAACTCTGGCGGCCAGGCTGGGCGCCGGGGGGAAGCGGGTTTGTGGTGGCGCGGGAAGGGCCGGCCGGCTGGGAGGTGGGCTGGCTGCCGCTGCCGCCGGATGCCGAAGGAGTGCGACCCCTGTCCGGCCTGATCCCTGGCTCGATTGGGATCCGAGGAGCGGAGGTGTGGGGGGCCAGGGAGGTCAACCCGGCGCAGGTGATGGCGGTGGATCGGACGGGACGGGCGCGCGAAGTGGTGACGCTTTCTGGATCCGCCCGCGTGTGGGGAGGCTGGGATGCGGGGGAGGCGATGGTCCTCGTGGTGGAGGAGCGAGGAGGGGAGGGTTGTCGTAACACCCTGATGGAATGGCTTCCTACCCCCTGATCGGAAGGGGGAGCCCTCCGCCTCCGCTCCCTGCAACGGATGGCGGCGCTCCCGCCCGGTTGGGCCTCGATGGCCGCACCGGCGGGGCCGGATCTTCGACCTCCGCTCGGCGATCCGGTTCCCGGCCGAGATCGGGATGAACGAAAGCGGGAGGATCCGAGTCCGCGGCTTCTTCAACGGCTTCCGGCGGCTTCGGGCAGCCCGGCCCAGCGTCGGAGGACGCGTTCCAGATCCTGGGGCCAGGATGGGCGACGGGGGAGGCGCACCGCGCCGTCGGCGACCCAGCCCCCCAGTTCCCGGATGAGCCCATCGGCCCCCGCCGGGGCCGGCCGCAGGACCAGGGTCCGCCCCTCCCCATGGATCCGTTCGATCCCCGCCCGGGCGGCCAGGATCTTGAGGCGCAGTTGCTGAAGGAGGTTGCGGGCTTCCTCCGGGAGGGGGCCGAATCGATCCTCCAGCTCCCGGGCCATCTCGGCCACCCCCTCCAGGGTCTGGATCCCGGCCATCCGGCGGTAGAGCTGCAGCCGCAGGGCGGGATCGGGGACGTAATCCTCCGGCAGGCCGATGGGCCATGGGAGGTTGAGGGTCACCCCCTCCGAGGTCGGCGGTGGCGGCGCTCCTTCCCGCTCCGCCCGAAGCTCGGCGATGGCCCGGTTCAGCATCTTCATGTAGAGGTCGAAGCCTACCGCCGCGATGTGTCCGTGCTGACGGGTGCCCAGGATCTCCCCTGCGCCCCGCACCTCCAGATCCCGCATCGCCAGCTGGAAGCCGCCCCCCAGCCCGGGGATCTCGTAGAGGGCTGCCAGCCGTTCCCGGGCTTCCGCGGCGAGCGGGATCTTCGGATCATAGAGGAAATAGGCGTAGCCCTGCAGCACGCTGCGGCCCACCCGCCCCCGCAGCTGGTAGAGCTGGGCCAGCCCGAAGAGGTCCGCCCGGATTACGATCATCGTGTTGGCGTTGGGGATGTCCAGGCCGCTGCTGATGATGTCGGTGGCCACCAGCACGTCGATCTCCCCCCGCGTGAAGGCCATCATGGTCTTCTCCAGCTGCCGGGGCGGCATCTGGCCGTGGGCCATGCCGAAGCGGGCCCCCGGCACCAGGGCCTCCAGCCGCTCCTTCCAGGCCTCCAGGCCGTGCACCCGGTTGTAGACCACGAAGACCTGCCCCCCGCGATCCAGCTCCCGCATGATCGCCGAGCGCACCAGGCGATCATCGTAGGGCCCCACATAGACCTGCACCGGCAGCCGTTCCTCCGGCGGCGTCTGGATCAGGCTGATGTCCCGCAGCCCGCTCAGGGCCAGATAGAGGGTGCGGGGGATCGGCGTCGCCGTGAGGGTGAGCACATCCACCTCCGCCCGGAGGCGCTTGAAGTGCTCCTTGTGCATCACGCCGAAGCGCTGCTCCTCATCGATGATCACCAACCCCAGGTCCTTGAACACCACGTCCGGCTGGAGCAGACGATGGGTGCCGATGAGGATGTCGATCTCCCCCTCCCGGAGCCGGCGCAGGATCTCCGCCTGCTCCTTCGGCGAGCGGAGCCGGGTGAGGACCTCCACCACCACCGGGAAGGGGGCCAGGCGGGCGCGGAAGGTCTCGTAGTGCTGGTGGGCCAGGATGGTCGTGGGGGCCAGCATGGCCACCTGCTTGCCGTCCATCACCGCCTTGAAGGCCGCCCGCAGGGCCACCTCGGTTTTCCCGAACCCCGCGTCCCCGCACAGCAATCGATCCATGGGCCGCGGCCGCTCCATATCCGCCTTGACCTCCTCAATGGCCCGGAGCTGATCCTCCGTCTCGATGAAGGGGAAGGAAGCCTCCAACTCCCGCTGCCATGGCGTGTCCGGCGAGAAGGCGTGGCCCCGGGCCACCTCGCGTCGGGCGTAAAGCTCCAGCAATTCGCGGGCCACCTCGGCCGCCGCCTGTCGTGCCCGCGCCCGCGCCTGAGCCCAGTCCCCGCTCCCCAGAGGGTGGATCTCCGGGGGCTGATCCGTCGGGCCCACATACCGGCTGACCCGATCCGCCTGATCCACCGGCACATACAGCCGATCGTTGCCGGCATAGCGCACCACCAGATACTCCCGCTCCACGCCGTCCAGGTTCAGGCGGACCAGGCCCTCGAAGATGCCGATGCCGAAATCCTCGTGGACGACATAATCGCCTTCCCGGAGCTCCCGGATCCATTCGGGGGGCGGGCCTCGCCGGGCGCGCCGGCGCCAGGGGAGGGGACGAAACACCCCGAAGAGCTCGGCGTCGGTGAGCAGGGCGAAGCGCCGCCCATCCCGGGATCGGAACAGCAAGCCTCCGCTCAGCGCCCCGTTGAGGAAGTAGATCCGCCGGGGGAGGGGCGGGGCTTCCAGGGCCGGGATGCTGCAGGCCGCTTCTTCCATTCCATGGGCGTGATCGGACCAGACCTGCGCCAGCCGGGCGGCCTGGCGGCTGACCACCACCACGGCCTCGCCCAGATGCAGGCGCCGGCTCAGGTCCTCCAGGATGCGCTGGAGCTGCCCGCCGAAGCGGGGCGGAGCTTCCATGGGCAGAGAGGGGAACCCGCCCCCTTCCGGGATCGCCGTGATCTGAAGCTGCGGGCGCCGATTCCGATGAGCCTCCCAGCTCCTCCGGTCGACAAAAGGATCGGGATAATCCGGGGGGAGGAACCCCGCGCTCTCCGCGCGGGCCCGCAGCGCTGTGGCTTCCTCCATCAGCTCGTTCCACGCCGCCTGGATGTCTGCCTCGTCCAGGAGAAGCACCCATCCGTCCTCGGGAAGATATGCGAGGGGAGTGGTGGAATCGGCATAAAAATAGGGGAGGTAAAACTCCAGCATCGGGAAAGGAACGCCGCGGGCCAGGGCCTGACGTTCCCGCTCGAGGGCTTCCGCCTCCGCGGGGGCCTCCACGGATGGCTGCCAGGCGGCCAGCCGCTCCGCGATCGCCGGGCCGTAGGACGGCAGCGCCTCCCGGGCCGGCAGGATGCGAACCTGCTCGATCGGCCGGAGCGTCCGCTGCGTGACGGGATCGAAGGCGCGCATGGTGGCGATGCGGTCCGCTTCCCACTCGATCCGGATCGGCTCCGAAACCGTCGAGGGGAAGAGATCCACGATCCCCCCGCGGCGGGCGAACTGCCCGGGCTGGGTGACGACGGTGACCGGCTCATACCCGGCCTCCAGGAGATACCGGAGGAAGCCCTCCATCGGAAGCTCCTGGCCGGCCCGCAGGATCCGGCGCAGGCGGTGGAAAAGCCGTGGCGGCAGCGTGCGGAGGAGCAGGGCGCGGATGGAGGCCACCACCACCGGCGCAGGATCCCCGTTCAGACCCGCCAGGGCGGCCAGGGCGGCCAGGCGCTCCGCGCGGATCTCCGGAGGCCACGGCGCCCGCTCGTAAGGGAGCGCCGGGGGCTCCGGCAACCGGTGGATCCGCTCCACCCCCAGCCAGAGGGCCAGGTCCTGGGCCATCCGCTGGGCCCCTTCTGCGGTCCCCGCTACAATCAACATCGGCCGCAAAGCCCGCCGGGCCAGCCCGGCGATCCAGAACGACCACGCCCACCGGGGAAGCGCCATCTGGATGCGCCTTCCCATGGCTAAGGCTTCAACGGTCTGGGAAAGGAGAGGCTCTGCTTCCAGAAATTCCAGCAAACCGCTCAGCGGTCCCATGGTCCCGTGTCGGATCTCTTTCCCTTGACAGGTTTGTTCCATTGTGTTATTGTAGGGCCGGTCCCTGATTCACTTCCTGGCTCATTTTACGACGGGCTGATCCTATGGCAGGTGAGGGGCATTCCTTCTCCATCCCGCCTCAGGAGCGCTCGAGCTCCGGCTGGAGTTCGAGCATATCCTTCCCTCTGCTCTCCACGGTCTCTCTTCTGAGAGCGCTCTGATTTCGATCGAGGCTCCATGAGCGGGCCCGTCCTTTCCCCTGTGACCTTTTTCCTAAATTTGGCGCTTGCCTCTTTCCTTATCATAGGGCATGAGGAAGCTTGCCCCCTTAGCTCAAAGGGAAAGAGCGGCCGCCTTCTAAGCGGCGGGATCCGGGTTCGAATCCCGGAGGGGGCGCTCCGAGGGCCGGCGCGATCGCGCCGGCCCTGTTTGTTTCGGCGTAGGGATCCATCCCCCGTATATATGGTGGTGGGGCATTCACCGGTCGAGGCGGAAACCCAACTGACCGGGTTGTCCGGCCGGGCTGTCGCTTGTAGGTGGGTCTTCAGAAGACTACGCGCCGGGGAGTCCCTTACCGGGCGTTCTCCTCCTTATGCCCGACCACCCAGAGGCGAAAGGATCGCCGATCCACCGATTCCTGCGCTGACAGTCCAGCCGTTTCCATCAGCTCCCGAATGCGCTCCCCGCTCAGGAACCGGCTGCGCAGGCCGATCAGCCGTTCAAGCAGCGCGATTCCCTTAACCGGCCAGCGTCGGATATCCGGCTCTTCGATCACCAGCCGGCCTCCCGGCCGGAGCACCCGGGCGGCCTCCTGGATGGCGGCCGCTGCATCAATAAAATGATGTAGGGCGTCGACGATGACGATCCGGTCGAAGGCTCCATCTGCGAACGGAAGGCGCTCGGCGAGGGCCTGAACCGGGATCAGTTTCGGGCGCTGTCGAGCTACCTGGAGCATTCCCCAGGCTGCGTCGGCCACGATCGTCAAGCCGGCCATCTCCCGAAAGGCGAAGGCCACCCGCCCGGTCCCTCCGCCGAGATCCAGCAGTCGTCCTCCGGTCGGAGGATCCAGATAATCTCGAAGTGGTGCGGGATCCAGGAACCGGGTGGCCGCATCATAGAACGGCGCGATATGCTCGAAAAGCCAGTTGGAGCCCATCGCGATTCCATGCCTCCCCTGTATAGGATAAGGCTTGCGCAGCCGGGCTTTCTACATAGGAGCCCCCGGAAGGAAACCGGCTGCATCACTCCCGCCGGAGTTTCGCTGTGGATTTTCCTCCTGGAGGCTCTGGAAGTCGAGCGGATCGCTGCAGGCGACCCGCTCGACGCCGGGGGCGGGCGACCTTGCCGTCTGCCCTGTCATCCCATCGGTGGCCTTCCTCGGCCGGGCAACGCCCGATCCGTTTTCGAAAGGAGGCTTTTGTGGAGCGCTTCGACTGGGAGGAGGCGTTGAAGGCCTATCAAGAGGATCGGACATCCGGGGCGATGGCGCTGGCAGTTCGGGCGGCTCGGATTGTGGAGGAATGGGCCCGGATCGCTCCGGTGGATCGGGTAGAGGATTTCCGCTCAGCGCTGGAGGGATTGCTACATACCCTCATTCAGGCACATCCTGACATGGCACCTCCCCGGCATCTGGCGGAAGCCGCCCGTCAGGCCATCCGGGAGGCTTCCCGTTTACCAGCGGCTCGAGCGGATCTGATCTCTGCGCTGCAGAAGTTCCGACGCCGGCTGGAAGTCCATGAGCGGGCTGCTGCCCGGCACGCCGCTGCATTGCTTCGCTCCGCCCGGACGATCCTGACCCATTCCCGGAGCGGCCTGGTGGCTCGGGCGCTGGCGTTCACAGCGGAGAAGGGCCGCTATCTTCAGGTGATTTGTCCGGTGGCCGAGCCCGGAGGGGAAGGGCGGCGGATGTCCGAGGAGGTGGCGGCGATGGGCCACACGGCGATCCTCCTTCCGGATCTCGCCGCGATGGGCTGGCTTCCGCACGTGGATCTGGTCATGGTCGGGGCGGATGCATGGGACGAGGATGGGATCGTGAACAAAGTGGGGACCCTGGCTTTGGCGGTCCTGGCCCGGGCGTTCCGACGCCCCTTTTTCGTCGTGGCGATTTCGGAGAAACGATGGCCGGCCGGGATCGGCCCCCATCCTGCCCGGGCCCAGCGCTTTCCTCCGCTCACCGGTGAGGAGACCCCATGGTTCGAATTCGTTCCGCGATCGTATCTCACCGGCTTGATCCTGGAGGACGGATTGTCTCTGACGGCGTAGCTTCCTGGTTGCCGGGGTCTGGGAAGGCTCGCAAGGCCCCTCCGACGATCTCCCCCCATGACCAAAGTCCCAGGGGCGAGCCTGCGCCCCTTCCTTAGCATGGAAGCGACATCCTTCATCTTCTCTGTCCATTTGGTTCACGGCCATCCAGGTTGTATAAGCGGTCCCCTCATCTATGAGAGGATAAAGGAAGGCCCCTCACCTCGGATCGATCGGGAGACCAGATGTCGCGCTTCCGACGTGAAGCGGGTCAAGGACTGGTCGAATACGCATTGCTGGCCTTACTGATTGCGCTGGCCGTCCTCGTTGCCCTCACCGTGTTCGGGCAAGCCGTATCGGGCCTTTATTCGCAGGTCCTTTCCCGCTGGCCATCGTGATTCGCTGGGGAAACCCGGGGCTTCTCGATCCGGGGGATCCCCTGGGAGTGCGGTGCCTAGGCACCGCACTCCTCCTTGTTTTGCAATCCGTTGTTCCCGCTTTCGCCCCGATGGGTGAACCCCTCGGAACCGGTAGGAGCCGCTTTCGCCAAGCCCCAGTCAGAAGAACCCCGCATCTCCCCGCGCTTCTGGGAAAGGTCGAAGGCCCATAACCGAAGAGCGTCCCGCCCGTTATTCATGATGGGATGAGCGCCCTATGGGGATCCTCCTATTCGGGATTCCCTCGAGGTCGATCCAGGGAAGCGATGCGCTTGGATTGCGCAACCCGAGATCGGAGCGGTCTTCCAGAGGAGCATCGCCGCCGGCGGCGCCCATCCTCCTGATGGAAAATACTTCCAGAGGAGGTGGAACATGCGTCGAATAGGACTCTGGCTCCTGATCCTGGGGTGGATGTTGCTTCCGGTGGGAACGGTGTGGGCCCAGGGACCATCCCCTACAGCGACCCCCGCTCTGGGTCGCCCCGTTCTGGTCAGGGGAAGCATCACCGCGGTCGGCGATCATTCTATTACATTGAACACCGAGCGGTGGGGCACCCTGGAGGTTCAGATCCGGGAGGCGACTCGTTTCCACGTCCCCGGCTTTGTGCGGGCGGACCTGAGTGAGGTGCGGGTGGGGGATCGGGCGACTGTCCACGGGCGCTGGCTGGAAGAGGGCCGATCCCTGGAGGCCCATTGGGTGATCATCCGGGGCCCGGTTCAGGTGCGTCATGGGCACGTGGTGCGAATCGACGTCGCGGCACGACGGTTGGAAATGAAGACCCGAGCGGGCGAGACGATCCCGGTGGAGTGGACCGCGCATACGCGCCTGCACGTCACGGGGGTGATCTCGCCGACATGGTCGGATATCGGCGTCGGCTATCCCGTCACGGTCATCGGGCATTTTGTGGAGGGAACGTTCTTGGCGGGCCGGGTGATCGCTCGGCGCCCTCATCGCCTGTTCCACGGCACCCTGCAGGGCGTGGAGGGGAACACTCTGGTGATCCAAACCCGGGAGGGTGAGCAGGTCCGGTTGGTGACCGATGCCCACACTCGGATCCGGATCCCAGGTCATCCCCATGCCACCCTGGCGGATCTTCAGGTGGGGGATATCCTGACCGCCCGGGCAGTGGGCAATCCGGATGGAACCTGGCTGGCCCGCACGGTGATCGCGCGCTCGCCGAAGCTTCCGAAGCCTGGCGCTCAAGGCCCTAAACCCGGTGCCCCGCCCACTCGGCGGCCGTAGGATAATGCATCCGCTTACCCCTTCGGCCGATCGGTTCTAATCCCAATGTGTGGGGCGGCGCGTCTTCCGCGCGTCGCCCCACACGCCATGGGTCGTTGATCATAAGCCCGGATAAGGAGCAACATGCGTCTCCGGCGAATCCTTCTCGGTTTCCTGATCATCGGGATGGCCATCCTCGGGTGCGTCCAGAGGGCTCCGGGTGGGAGGTTGCCTGGACCTTTCCGGACAGCGCCTGCGATCCCATCCCCGGGCATGAGGGGACCCCAGTCCCCATCCATGCCATCTGGATCCCCTCCGGCGGAGGGGAGCGCCTCGTCGGCAGATGAGGTCCTTTCGCTGGAGGGCCCCGTTGAGGCCATCATCCCGGGCGGTTATCAGGTGGCCGGCCATCGGGTTCGGGTTTCCCCTGACCTCGATGCGGAGGGCCCGCTGCCTCCCGGGGTCTACGTGACGGTGATCGGCTCCCGCGCCCCCGATGGGGGGCTGATCGCGGAGTCTTTCGAGGTGCTGCGGCGTCCGGAGGCGGAAGGAGAATGGGAAGGGGTGGTCGAGGAGGCGCTTCCCCATGGCTATCGAGTGGATGGGCGTCAGGTGCTCGTGCTCCCCACCACGGCCCTCATCGGGACTCCTCAGGTGGGCCAGTATGTTTACCTTTCCGGCTTCGAGCAGCCGGACCACACCATCCTTGCGGATAGCCTGATCGTGCTGGAATCTCCGTAATGGGGGATCCAACCCATGACCGGAAGGTTGTGGGGATGAGGAAAGATCGTTCAGAGGTTGGGGGCGTCGGGCGCCCCCAACCCCCTTCCTGGAGTCCTGTCCTTCAGTCCCTCATCAGGAAAGGGTTGGCCACCCGTTCCTCCCCGATGGTCGTCCACGATCCGTGTCCGGGATAGACCCGTGTTGCATCGGGAAGGCGGAGCAATTTCTCCCGGATGCTGCGCATCAGGGTCTCGTAATCCCCTCCCGGCAGGTCGGTGCGGCCGATGCCTCGCGCGAAGAGGACGTCGCCGTCGAACACCACGCCGGCTTCCGGCTCATAAAGCGAGATGTGTCCTGGCGTGTGCCCCGGGGTAAACAGCACATGAAACCGCAACGTTCCCACTTCCAGGACATCCCCATCCTGCAGCTCCAGATCGGGAAGGGGGCTGGGAGGCATCGGGATCGCCCACCAGTCCGCCCCCCCTTTGGCTTGCAGGAGCGGGAGATCGGCGGGGTGCAGGGCCAGCGGAGCGCCAGTGGCTGAAACCACGGCCCCGTTGGCGCCGATGTGATCCCAGTGCGCGTGGGTGTTGATCACATAGCGCACCTTCAGCTCCAGCGCTCGGACCACCGCCAGGATCTGGTCGGGATCCCAACCCGGATCGATGATCACCGCTTCCCGGGTCTCCGGGCAGGCGGCGATATAGCAATTGGTGGCGAGCGGGCCGACGGTCAGGATCCGCAAGTGCATGCGAGCGGAGGAAGGAGGGCGGGACATCCACAGCCTCCCGGAAGTGAGATCTCGAGGGATGTCAGATCCAGGGGCCGCCTTCCCGCTCCTCCAGGGCGGCCCGGACAGCGGCCTCGATGTGAGGCAACGCGAGGCCCCCCAGCCCGGCCCCGAAGAGCACGCCGGTGATCCATCGCATCCACGAGTTAAAGGAGCCCAGGGCATCTCCAACATAAAACCACGAGGGCAGGCGCCCCCCGGTCAGCATCACGAGCCAGGCATTGTCATAGCGAAAGCCGCGCTCCCCGATCCCATAGAGGAGGTCATTGATGAAATGCGTGGTGCCATCCACCGCCATGGGAAGGGCCAGCAGGAAGAAAACCCCTATGGAAAGCGGCCGCCAGCGCCGGCCGCTTAAAGCATAAAGAAGCGCTGCAACCCAGAGGCTGGTATACATGGAGATCATGCGGTCCGACCAGGCGACCTTATACCCGAAGGCCGGATTGCCGGTGAACTCCCGCAGCAAGAGGGGATCCTCATAGGGCCAGACCTGACGGATCTCGCTCAGCGAATACATCGGCTTGGGCCCGAACAGGAAAAGAGATCGCTGGGGCAGCTGATGGCAGAAGAGGCTGTAGAGCG
Source organism: Thermoflexus sp. (assembly GCF_034432235.1). Taxonomy (NCBI): domain Bacteria; kingdom Bacillati; phylum Chloroflexota; class Thermoflexia; order Thermoflexales; family Thermoflexaceae; genus Thermoflexus; species Thermoflexus sp. The sequence goes on from NZ_DAOUCJ010000026.1 coordinate 14,598, forward strand.
CGTAAAGCCCGCGGGCCGGCATTTCCCAGCCCAAGCGCATGAACACGGGCGCAAGCCACGGAAGGCCAACGAAAAGGCCGTATCCGATCAGGAAGACCCAGATCCATTCGCGCAGAAGCCATCGGCTGAGGCGCTCTGGGATCGAACGGTGGGCTCCCTGTTCTATACCCCGCCAACTGCCGCCCCAGGGCAGGGCTTCGACATTTCCCTGCCTTTCATCAGCCGTCGAAGAGCGCATTTCGGAGATTCCCCCTCATGGATTCACGGATCTATTATATTATACGATTTGTCGGCGGAGCGTCTCTTCCGCCTGGGGAGATGTTAGCGGGCCAGGCGATCCACAAGACCCTGTGTATGCCGGAGGCTCCTGATGCGTCTGCCGTTCTTCGGACCCACTTTTGAGGAGATGCGGGATCCATCGTGTCAGCCGACGGAGATTCGCGCGCGCGCCCTCGAGGCCCGGGCGCGCAATCCCCTGGATCCTTACAACCTGTTTCACATCACCTGGCGCGATCCCGCCGGCCGGATTTATTACGAGGTCCTGCCCTCCGCCCTCACCGGCGTGGAGGCGCCCATCGTGGTCCTGTATTCCAAGGATTTCCCCACCGGCTCCCACAAGGTGGGGGCTGCCTACTCCATCCTGATGGAGAAGGTGCTTCTGGAAGGCCTGCGGCCGGGGCACCACATCCTGGTCTGGCCCTCGACCGGGAACTATGGCATCGGCGGGGCCTGGGTCGGCGGCCGGATGGGGTTTGAGGGGATCGTCATCCTCCCCGAGGGGATGAGCCGGGAGCGGTTCGAGCGCATCGCCGCCTACGGTGCCCGGGTGATCAAAACCCCTGGCTCCGAGAGCAATGTGAAAGAGATCTACGACAAATGCAAGGAGCTGGCGGGGGCGGATCCGCGGGTGCGTATCCTGAACCAGTTCAGCGAGCTCGGGAACTATCGCTTCCATTATTACGTCACCGGGAACACTATCGTCGAGCTGGCGGCTCAGCTTCACCAGCAGGGGATTGGGAACGGCCGCGTGGCCGCTTTCGTCTCGGCCATGGGCTCGGCGGGGACCATTGGTGCGGGCGATCGCCTGAAGCAGGTGTGGCCGGCGTGCCGGATCGTCGGCCTGGAGCCGATCCAGTGCCCCACGCTCTATATGAACGGCTATGGCGTCCACGACATCCAGGGCATCGGCGACAAGCATGTCACCTGGATCCATCACGTGATGAACATGGACGCCCTGATGTGCATCGATGATCTCTCCTGCAAGAAGGGCCTGCAGCTTCTGACAGAGGAGCCGGGCTGGAGGGTGCTCGCCCGCTGGGGGATCCCCGAGGAGCAGATCCAGCGCCTCTCCCAGATCTTCGGCATCAGCGGGGTCGCCAATGTGCTGGGGGCCATCAAGACAGCGAAATTCTATCGTTTCGGCCCGAAGGATCTCATCGTCACCGTCGCCACGGATAACATCGAGCGCTATCGATCGGTGATGGCGGAGCTCACTCGGCAGTGCGGGCCGATGGATGAAACGGAAGCTACCGTGCGTCTGGTTCACATCTTCCACGGCCAGGGGCTGGACTGGATCCAGGAGGGGACGCAGGAGAACCGGCGCCGGTGGCACAATCTCAAATACTTCACCTGGGTGGAGCAGCAGGGAAAGACGGTGGAGGAGCTGGACGCCCAGCTGGATCCGGAGTGGTGGGAGCGGGAGCAGGCCCGCATCCCGGAGCTGGACCGCATGTGGCGCGAGGCGAGGGGGTTTTAATCGGAAATTCCCCACCGGCTTCTCGAATAAGGGCTTCCCAGAGGGGTGGGGGCAGATCCGGAATGGAAGAGGCGGTCGCGGCCTTCTTCGATGTGGACTACACGGTGCTTTCGGTGAGCTCGGGGCGGCAGTGGGTGCGCTATCTGCGCCGAAGCGGCCGGATGACCTGGGCGATGTGGGGGATGTTCCTCTGGCTGGCCCTGCGCTACTACCTGGGGCTGCTGGAATTCCCCCGGGCGAGCGCCAGACTGACCGCGATGATCGCCGGGGCCGATGAGGCGGCTTTCCGGGAGGAAACCCGCCGCTGGTTTGAGGAGTGGGTGCGGCCTTACATCGCCCCGCGAGCCGTAGAGCGGATCGCCTGGCATCGCGCCCGGGGGCATCGGGTCGCCCTGGTCTCCGGGGCCACCGAATATGTGGTGCGTCCCCTGGCCGAGGTCCTCGGGATCCCGGATTACCTGTGCACCCGCCTGGAGGTTATCGATGGGCGCCTCACCGGTCGGGTGGTGGAGCCCCCGTGTTATGGCCCGGGCAAAGTCTACTGGGTGGAACGCTATGCCATGGAGAAGGGGATCGCGCTCGATCAAAGCTATTTTTATTCCGATAGCTACACCGATCGCTATCTGCTGCTGCGCGTGGGCCATCCGGTCGCCGTGAACCCCGATCCCCGCCTGCGCCGGCTGGCGCACCGGCGCGGGTGGCCGGTCGAGCGCTTTTACTGAGCCGGAGGCGGGCATCGCCCGGCGATCGGCTCGCGGCTGGGTCCTGGGCACCCCATGGATCCGCGGCGGCTCACTCCGGATAGGTCGGCCCTGCCGTGAGGGGCCCCACCATGTTTCGGAACTCCGTCCGGCTCCAATCGCAACGGGTGCAGGCGACCCGGACTTCCTCTATGTAAGGGTCATGCTCGTCGGGCTGAAGGATGGACCAGCGGAGCCGGCCGCCGCATTGCGGGCAGGTCGGGGTGATCAGCCAGGAGTAAACCCCGGGAGGGTTAATCCACGCCAGGGCCGTCATCACTAGGGCCAGGACGATGCCGATCAGAGCGGGCCCCTGGGGCCGCGCCCCGATCCCGATCCCGGCCCAGATCAGCATGAGCAGGGCGATGAACCAGCGCACGTAGGGATACCGGATGAACAGCATAGTTTCCTCCGCTCTCATGTCAGATCCGGTGACCGCGAGGGGAGCCCGCGTGGCTCCGATCCGCGCGTCCCCTAATCAAGCACCTCTCCATAATTCACCGGCGCGCTCCACGCCGGGCGGATCGCCACCCGCTGATGGACCTGCGGCCCCAGCTTCTCCCAGTAGGCCGCCCGGTCGGGAACCCCATAGACCCATTCCTCCAGCCATGCGTTCAGGCGCTCCGGATCCCGGGAGATGGCATCCCATTCCACATAAAAGGCATTATCCCGATCATAATAGCCCTGGGCGTAGGAGGGATGCGCGCCGTAGGGCCCATGACAGACGGCCGTCACCAGAAAGCCCGGGATCACCGTCCGGTTCGGATCCTGACGGATCACCTCGGGGGGGACGATCTCCTCAGCGGTGACGATCACCCGTCGGGCGGCGAGGGCAGCTTCCTTCTGTTCCCCGATGATGCCCCAGATCTGGGCGTTTCCCTCCTCATCCGCCCGCTGGACATGCACGATGGCCACATCGGGCTGGAGGGCCGGGACGGCCATCAGGCGCTCGCCGGTGAACGGGCAGGTGATCTCCCGGTAATGGGGGTTGACCCGGGGCAGATCGTGGCCAGAGGGCCGCATCGGCATGAAGGGCAACCCTGCCGCCCCTGCCGTCAATCGCGCCACCATCGCGAAATGGGTGTATTCCTCAATCTCGATCTCCCCGGCCTCCACCGCCCGGCGGATGGCATGGAGCATCCCCACGCCGGGGTTACCGGCCCACGAGAAGATCAGCCGCCGCGCGCATCCGGCCGCCACCATCTGGTCGTAGATCAAATCCGGGGTGGCGCGGGCCAGGATCAGCCCTCGCTTCCGCTGGCGGATGATCTCATGCCCGGCCGCAAAGGGGATCAGATGAGTGAACCCGGCCAGGTAAACCAGATCCCCATCATGGACATAACGGTCGATCGCCTCGGCCAAGGACATGCGCTTGGGCATCGCGTGCGCCCCAGTCATTCCTTCCTGGTGTTGTTCGTGAAAATGGGGAGATGTCCCAGCGAGATAATATGGCGCCACCGGGCCCGCTCGCCTTCCGTGAACACGGCCGCCTCCGCGATCACGATGGCACCGGCCTTGTTCATGAGCAGGCGCATCGCCTGCAGGGTCGATCCGGTGGAGATCACGTCATCCACCAGCACCACCTTCCGACCCCGAACCAGTTCGATATCTTTCTCGTCCAGATACAGCGTCTGGGGCTGCCCTGTCGTAATCGAGAGGGTCTCCGCGCTCAGCGCCTCGCCCATATAGGGTTTATAGCTCTTGCGCAGGATCACATAGGGCAGGCCGGTCTCAATCGAAAGCTGATAAGCCAAGGGGATCGCCTTGGCCTCTGGGGTGACGATGACCTCCGCCTCCTTGGGGATCCGTTTGGCCAGCTCTTTGGCCGCTGCCAGGACCACCTCCGTGTCTCCCAGCATATTGAAGATCGCGATACGCACGCCAGGGGCGATCTCGAATAGCGGAAGATGCCGGACCAGCCCCGCGATCTCCACCGTATAGGTCTCGCGCTTCGGGCGCATGGGGTTCACCTCCCGCCGGGATGCCGGAGCTATTATAACTCAACTCGCCGCCCTGTCTTTCCGATAGCCCGGGAAGGGGAGGCCTGCTTTCCCGGCATCCACCACCCTGGGATTGTCCGCGAGTTACGCGGTGGGTTTCCCTGTGGGGCTTCGGGGATCAAAGGGGGATCCAGGTTATAATGCTACCGGAGATCCTCGTGGGAACGGAATCTCACAGCGGGGAGGCGGCACGATGAAAGCGGTGATCCCGGTGGCCGGGTTTGGAACCCGGCTGCGTCCGCACACCTACAGCAAGCCCAAGCCGCTGATCAATGTCGCCGGCAAACCCTTCCTGGGCTACATCCTGGAGAAGCTGGCGGCCCTGAACCCGGAGGAATACATCTTCATTGTGGGCTATCTGGGCGAGCAGATCCAGCACTATGTGGACAGCACTTACCGGTTGCCGGCCCGCTATGTGGAGCAGAAGGAGCTCCTCGGGCAGGCCCATGCCCTCTGGCTGGCCCGCGACTACATCGATGGCCCCATCGTGATCATCTTCGCAGATACCCTGTTTGAGGCCGATCTTCAGGATCTGGATGCCCTGGATGCGGACGGGATCGCCTTCGTGAAAGAGGTCGAGGACCCCCGTCGTTTCGGGGTGGTGGAGCTGGACGCGCGGGGCTATGTCACCCGGTTTGTGGAGAAGCCGACCAGTCTGGAGAACCGTCTGGCGGTGATTGGGATGTATTACATCCGCAATGGCCCCCTGCTGGTCAGGGCCTGTGAGGAGCTGATGGCCCGCGGCATCCGCACGCGGGGCGAGTATTTCCTCACCGATGCGCTGAACATCTTCCTGGAGTATGGCCAGCGGCTGCGGGTTCGAGAGGTGAACGTATGGGTGGATTGCGGGACGCCGGAGGCCGTGCTGGAGACGAACCGATATCTCCTTTCCCATGGCCACGACAATTCCCGGGAGGCCCAGCGGGAGGGCGTGGTGATCATCCCCCCCGTCTTTATCTCCCCCAGCGCCCATGTGCGACATGCCGTGATCGGCCCTTACGCGACCATCGCGGATGGATGCTTCATCGAGAACGCGATCATCCGGGACTCCATTGTGGATAGCGGGGCGCGGATTGTGAACGCCGTCCTGGAGCAATCCCTGATCGGGCGGGACGCTTATGTGGGGGGGCGGTTCCGGCGGTTCAATGTGGGGGATTCCTCCAGCATCGATTTCACATAATAGAGGAAGACCCGCTCGTCCCGGACAGGTTCGCCCGGCCGCAGGAGCGCTCTAGGATGCTCAGCGCTCATCGGAGGTCTCGAGGGGAGCGTCCCCTATGTCTTCGATCGCCCCCAACCCCTCGGTCCGGAGCACGGCAACGAAGGGGAGATTGCGGAACTTCTCATCCAGATCCAGCCCGTAGCCGAAGACAAAAACATTGGGGATCTCGAAACCCACGTAATCCAGGGGGACGTGGATCTCTCGTCGGGCTTTCTTATCCAGCAATGCGCAGACCCGCAGCGTAGCGGGGTTACGCGTCCAGAGGAGCCGCAGGATATGGTCCAGCGTTCGGCCGCTGTCGACGATGTCCTCCACGATCAGCACATGGCGCCCCTCGATGTTCGTCTGGAGATCCATCAGGATGCGCACGACTCCGGTGGACTGGCGGACGCCGATCCCATAGCTGGTGATCGCCATGAAATCGATTTCATGGGGAATCGTGATATGGCGCATGAGATCGGTCAGAAACATCACCCCACCCTTCAGCACGCAAACCAGCACCAGGTCTTTGCCTGCGTAATCCCGGGAGATCTGGGCTCCCAGTTCGGCGATCCGGCGCTGCAACACCTCTGCAGGGATCAGGATGCGCTCGATGAGATCCTCACATCCCCAGCGGGATGGGGTTTCCACCCGCGTCTCCTTCATTCCGGCCTCCATTCCAGCCCGGTGGCCCTGTCTCTAACGGGGATCGGGTGAATCGCGGGGAACCACGTGACAGCGGCGGCAGCGCGCCTCATACGTTTCACTTCCCCCCACCAGGATCACCGGATCATCGTAGCGGGCGGGCCGCCCGTTGATGAGCCGTTGGGTCCGGGTGGCCGGCGCCCCACATACCACACAGATCGCGTGGAGTTTGTCCACCTGCTCGGCCTGGGCCATTAAAAGCGGCATCGGCCCGAACGGCTCGCCCCGGAAATCCATATCCAGACCAGCCACGATGACCCGGATCCCCCGCTCCGCCAGCTCCTGGACCACGTCGGCGATCTCCCAGTCGAAGAACTGGGCCTCATCGATCCCCACCACCGTGGTCCCGGGGTGAAGGTGCTCCAGGATCGCTCGGGCATGGGGAACCGGGACAGCCTCGATGTCCAGGCCGTTGTGGGAGCGGACTCTTTCGGTTCCATAGCGGGTGTCGAGGAGGGGTTTGAACACCTGAACCTGCTGACGGGCGATCTGGGCGCGGCGGAGCCGGCGGATCAGCTCCTCGGTTTTGCCGCTGAACATGCAACCGCAGATCACTTCCACCCAGCCTGTCCGCATCGAGTCCATGCCGCCTTCCTCCCGGATCATGGCGCTGGATCTTCGAAGGGCTCCGAGGGCAATGGGCACCTGGATTCGAGCCCGGGGGCATGCGTCCGGGGGAAAACAATGCGAGCGGGCCCTTCCAGAACCCGCCCGCACGGTTTTATTCGCCCTCGCTTTCTCCTTCCATGGTCTCGAGGATCTCCTCCGGCTCCTCGACGACCTCCACCACGGTCTGCTTCCGCTTACGGCGCTGCGCCCGCTCCGCTCGCGCTTTCAGGTAAGCCTCATCCCGGGCGCTCAGACGCCGCATGAAGCGATCCACCTGGCCTTCTTTATCGACGATCCGCTGCTCGCCGGTGAAGAACGGATGGCATTTCGAACATACATCCGTCCGGATCACCGGCACCGTCGCGCCGGTGGTCCAGGTGTTGCCGCAGGCGCAGATCACCTGGGCGTTGGGATACCATGAGGGGTGAATTCCCGGCTTCATGCATCACCTCCGTTTGGGGACGCGTCGTTCGGGCGGACCGGCTCCGGATACACGCTCACCCGTTTCCGGCCGCCGCGCGTGAACTCGAAGCGCACATATCCATCGATCAGGGCGAAGAGGGTGTAATCCCGGCCCATCCCTACGTTCTTGCCGGGGTAAATCCGGGTGCCGCACTGGCGGACCAGGATATTGCCGGCCCGCACGAACTGGCCGTCGAACCGCTTTACGCCACGGCGTTTGGATTCGCTATCTCGCCCATTGCGGCTGGCGCCGCCACCCTTCTTGTGGGCCATGGTTGCCTCCCCTTATGCGGATGCCGGGACGCCAGCTTCAATCGCGTCGATGCGCAGGACCGTGTAGGTCTGGCGGTGGCCCTGCTTGCGCCGGTAACGCTTGGCGCCCGGCCGGTATTTGAAGACGATGATCTTTTCTCCCTTCACATGCCCCAGCACGGTCGCCCGAACCCGGGCCTCCGGGATGACCGGCTGGCCGATCCGAACCTGTTCCCCTTCCCCAACCATCAGAACCCGGTCGATCTCCAGCGAGGCGCCGGCCTGCAGGGGAAGTTTTTCGACCTGGATCTGATCGCCTGCCTTCACGCGATATTGATGCCCGCCGATTTCGACCACAGCGAACACGATAGGACCTCCTGTGCATCGCAGGGCTTTGGGGATAGGCGTGTTCGAGATGCCCGCCTCCTGCCTGCCCCAGGCCGGGGAGCTCACAGATCGAAGAGGCCGGGTGATGAAGAAAGGGCCGCCCCGGGCGGCCCCTTCCGCTGGCTGCGGGGGGAGGACTCGAACCTCCATACCCGGATCCAGAGTCCGGTGTGTTGCCCCTTACACCACCCCGCAGGGCCGTTCTTCATTTTACACGGGGCCCGCTTCCCCGGTCAAGCGGGGCTCCCCCGTGCTCACCGGTTGGCGAGCGTGGGAATTTGGGGCGCCTGCAAGAGACGGGCATTAACCGTTCCGGTTCCAGGAGGCTCCAGAGGAAGATATGTGTGTCGAGCAGGAGCTTCATTCCTACAGGATCTCCCATGCGGTCTCATCCGTTGCGGGCTCGACGATGTCGCCCACAATGCGGCCGGAGTTCCGGAAGGCGCCCAGCCATGCGCCGGGCTTTTCCGGTGGCGGGGGCAGAATTTGCGCAATGGGCTCCCCACGGTCAGTCACGATCACCGGATTGCCCGTCCTGCGAACCCATTCCAGGGTGCGGGGCCACCCCCTCTCCCCTGTTCCGGATCCGCCTGCCCGCCTGCCGGATTCTCTACAGAAGGCCCAGCCCCAGGCCGAGGGCCAGGCACAGGAGGGCGGCCAGCCCGAAGCGCCATGTCACCGCCATCCAGGGCGCGTAGCGCGCCCGGTGATCGTGGAGCACCTCCACCAGCGGCCGCTGCTCTCGCAGGGCCTGCCATGGCGCCGCCATGTTGCCTCCCATCTCCGCCACTGCGGGGAACGCGGCGATGAGGAAGTAAATCAGACCGATCCAGAACAGGCCGTCGGAGATCCGGTGGAAGGTGAGGCCGCCCTGAAGCCCGCTGAAGAGCACCGCGATCCCCAGCGCAAGCCCGGTTAGCCCGAGGATCTGCATCCCACCCCGATAAAAGCGAGACATCTGGACGCTCCTTTCCCCGGATTCGTCGTCCGGGGCCACGCCCACCGATTGGCCTCCTGCAGGCAGCCGCCCGAGTTGCCCCTACTGAAAATCCCGCCATGCGGGGATCCCGGGGACGCCTTCGGCAGCTCGGATCGCGCGGATCACGGCCTCCGCCACCGCCTCAGCGGCGAAGGCGCCGATGATGCTGACATCGGCCTCCTTTTCGCCGGTCGCCAGCGCGAACATCGTATCGCCGTCCAGCATGGTGTGCGCCGGGCGGATGGTGCGGGCGAGGCCGTTATGGGCCATCTGGGCGACTTTGTTCACTTCCTCCTTCGATAGCCGGGCGTTCGTCGCGACCACGCCGATCACGGTGTTTTCAGGGATCCGCCGGCGGAAGCTCAGGGAAACCTGGCCGGCCAGGACGCGCAGGACGGCCATCGTGTCGGCGAATCCCTGGCCATCCGGGCGACGGGCGCCCGCCAAGATGGCGCCGGTGTGGGGGTCCACGACATCGCCGAGGGCGTTGACCGCGACCAGCGCGCCGACCCGAATCCCATCTCCGATCTCCAGGCAGGCGGTGCCGATCCCTCCTTTCATGGCATATTGCATGCCCAGGATCTTGCCCACCGTTGCGCCGGTTCCTGCCCCCACGTTGCCTTCGGGCACCGGCCCATCGGTCGCGGCCTGACACGCCGCGTAACCCATCGCCGCGTCCGGGCGAACCCGGGGATCGCCGATCCCCAGATCATACAGAATCGCGGCCGGGACGATGGGCACCCGTCCGCCCGGGGTCTCAAACCCCACCCCCTGCTCTTCCAGATAGCGCATCACGCCGGAGGCGGCGTCCAGGCCGAAGGCGCTGCCGCCCGCCAGCACCACCGCGTGCACCTCCTGAACCAGATGCATAGGACGCAGGGCGTCCGTCTCCCGCGTCCCCGGCGCGCCCCCGCGCTGATCCATACCGGCAACGGCGCCCTTCTCGCAGAGCACGACCGTAACTCCGGTGAGCGCCTTCAGATCGTGGGCGTGGCCCACGCGAATGCCCGGCACATCGGTGATCGCATGGTAGCGTAACGCCATTTCCCTCCTCCCATCCCGGAGAGGGCGGGGATCGCCCAGGAAGAGACATGAAGGGAATCCCCTTCCATCTTAGCAGCGTTCGTGATCCCAGGGGGAACCTCCGGCGGGGCCTGCATGGAACGGCCGGGGTTCGATCCCTTCCTTTGAATTCCCATCGGGATCATAATCGTGGGGAGGCGCTGTCCACGGATGAGGGGCGCGGATGAACCGGGGATCTGATCGGGCGGCAGGCGGGGATTTCCATCCTTCGGGTCCAGGGATGCTGGGATGGCGTGCGGTGGATTGACCTTCGGGATCCGGAAGGCGCGACGTGCGCTCATCGGATGGATCTGTCTGGTCGGGATCGCCTGTCAGGCCCGGGCGGCTCCGGAGGCGCCTTTCCCTCTCGGGACCCCGGAGCGTCTTCCCGCGATGTCCCCACCTGCGGTGAGGACGCCCACGCCGGATCCTCCGCGCGCCGGGGTGGATCCGGATCGGGAGCTGTATCTGGTGCAGGCGGGAGATACCCTGGCGGCTCTGGCCCCGCAGTTCCAGACGACCGTGGAGGCGATCCTGACGCTGAACCCCGGGCTCGATCCCCAGCGTCTTCAGGTCGGGCAACCGTTGTGGATCCCGGTGGGGGTGAAGGCCCAGGGGCCGGCGCTCAAGCTGATCCCGGATTCCGAGCTGGTGTATGGGCCCGCATATCGGGATTTCTCCACCGCAGAGGCGATTCGCCGGTTGGGCGGTTATCTGAGCCGCTATCAGGAGATCGTAGGGGGAAGGGTCTGGACGGGGATCGAGATGGTGGAAGAGGTGGCGCGCAACCATAGTGTGGGCCCGCGGGTGTTGCTGACCCTGCTGGAGATGCAAAGCGGCTGGGTGCGCGGGGAACCGGCGGATGACCGGGCCCGGCTTTACCCGATGGGCTGGCAGCAGCCGGGTTACGAGGGCCTCTACCGGCAGTTGAACTGGGCGGCGGATCGGTTGAACGATGGCTATTACGGCTTTAAGGGGCGCCACATGTGGACCATACGGTTCGCCGATGGGCGGCGGGTGCGGGTGGCCGATGGTTTGAACGCCGGGACGGTAGCGGTGCAGGCCTTCTTAGCCGCAGTGCTCCCTCCCGAAGCCTGGGCCCGGGCGGTGGGTCCCTCGGGGTTCCCAGCGGTCTATCGTGCGCTCTTTGGGGAACCGTTCCGCCCGGGGCCAGCGCCGTCGATGCCTCCGGAACCCGCTTGGCAGCTGCCATGGGGGGATGGAGAGCTTTGGTATTTCACGGGCGGGCCGCACGGGGGCTGGGGGAATGGAGCGGCGTGGGGCGCGCTGGATTTCGCGCCGCCGGATGTGGAGGGATGCGCCATCTCCCGCTACTGGGCGCGGGCGGTCGCGGATGGCGTGGTGGTGCGCACAGGGGAAGGCATCGTGGTTCTGGATACGGATGGGGATGGGCGGGAGGAGACCGGCTGGGTGATGGTGTATCTTCACATCGCCGCGGAGGGCCGTGTCCCGCCGGGCACTCGCGTTCGGGCGGGGGATCCCCTCGGGCATCCCTCCTGTGAGGGTGGGTTTGCGGACGCGGCTCATGTCCATCTGGCCCGCCGCCTGAACGGGGAGTGGGTGCCGATCGAACCCGGGCGCCCCTTCCGTCTCGGGGGCTGGGAGGCCCTTCCCAGCTTCGCGCTCTATGAGGGGACGATGGTTCGAGGCGATGAGCAGAAGATCGCGTGTGCGTGTAAAGATGAACTCCGCAACGGGATCCGGGCGCCATGATCCATCCGCAACCGGGCGCATCCTCGCTCCCTTAATACTGCCTTCTGAAGTGGATTTCCCCAATCCCTTTCGCCTCGGCAATCCAAAAATAGCGCCCGCAGCCGTGACACCGAGTTATGGTAGGCGGCATGGGCAGCATCGGCGCGATCATTTTGCCGTCCGTCCACCAGCGCGCTCCGAACGTATTGCCCGATAGGAGCGTAGGAACGCGCATGAGGGTCTTGCACGGAGCACATTCAATAACCCGATCCGGACCCGGCACCATCGCATGACCTCCAGCAGGGAAGTGGAGGGGCCAGGCGAAGCGAAGAGGCGAGGGAACAGCTAGCCTTTCTCCTTCCTGATCTCCGCCTGACTGCATTAGTCTGCCTGCAACCCGTAATATAATCATAGACGCTCGTTCAGGCCATAGGGGTGCCCTCCATGCGGGACGGTTTCCGCAAGCCCGGGGTGTTGCAGGCGTTTTTGAGCGATCCGGATCCTCAGGAGATCGCCGAAACGCTCGTGGCCTTCGCCAACACGGACGGCGGTGTCCTGGTGATCGGGGTGGATGCGGAGGGCAAAGCGATCGGAGCGGATCCAGAGGAAGTGGAGGACGCCCTCCGGCAGGCCATGCTCCGCTGCCGCCCCCCCATCCAGATCCGATGGGAACTGAACGAGGCGGATGGAAGAACCATCATCCTCCTTCACGTCCCCCGCAGCCCGGAGCTCCACAGTCTGGACGACGGTCGGGTCCTGATCCGACGGGGAGCGGAGAACCGACCCCTGGAAGGGCGGGAGATCCAGCAGCTGGCGGCGATGAAATCCGTCGGCGACTATGAGGCGGAGGTGGTCCCGGGTGCCACCCGGGAGGATCTGGATGAAGCGATGATCGCGGAATACCTCGCCAAGCGGGAAGCCCGTCAGCGCCGGCCCATCGCCGGAGGTGTGGAGGAGCTGCTGGTGGAGATCGGGGCCCTGACCCCCTCGGGGCAGCCCACGGTGGCGGGGATCCTGTTGTTCGGCAAGCAGCCTCAGCGGTTCCTCCCCCAGAGCGGCGTGGTGTTCGTCAAATATCCGGGGACGACCCCGCATGGCGAGGAGGGGTTGCCGGGATATGCGCGTCGGGAGGAGATCGGGGGTCCGCTGGCTCGGGTCGTCGAGCAGGCGTGGAAGATCGTGTGGGATGAGATGCAGGTGGGGGCCGTGGTGCGAGGCCTGGAGCGCGAGGAGCGGCCCGAGTATCCCCCCTTTGCGGTGCGAGAGGCGATCGTCAACGCGGTGTGCCATCGGGATTACCGGCTGCGGGGCCGTCGGATCGAGATCCGGAAGTTCGCCGATCGCCTGGAGGTCAGCAGCCCGGGAGGGTTACCCGGGCATATCACGCTGGATAACATTGTGGACGAGCATTATTCCCGGAACCCGCGGATCGTCTCGGGGTTGTTCTATTGGGGATATATCGAGGAGCTGGGCCTCGGGATCGATCGGATGATCGAGGAGATGGTGCGGGCCGGCCATCCCCAGCCGAAGTTCATCGCCCAACCCTATTCCTTTACAGTGATTCTCTATAATCGACAGGAGCGCCCGCCGGTTCCCGTGGGGGAGCTCCCCATGAACGAGCGCCAGCTGAAGGCGCTGCAATACATCCGGGAGCACGGGCGCATCACCAACCGGGAATACCAGCAGCTGTGCCCCGGGGTCTCCCCTGAGACGCTTCGGCTGGATCTGGCGGATCTGGTCCGGCGCGGGATCCTCCTGAAGATCGGGGAGAAGCGCGGGACCTACTATATCCTCAAGTGAAGGGATCTTTGCGAAGCGCGGAACGCCCCGGGAGCCCTCTCCGCCGCTTTATCCCAAAGATTTCCCAAATCGGGTTGGGGATAACAACATGGTTAACTGGTCGCCGCCGTTTCCGATCGTTGGTGGGATTCCGCTGGGTGGGATCCTGGCCCTGGGGCTGCTCGGGGTTTACGGGTTGCTGGTCGGGGGGAGGTTGAGCGGGCAAAGCATCGGCCCGGGGATGGGGATCGCGCTGTATGAAGGCCTGGGCCTGCTGTGGCAGGGAAGTTGGGCGATCGCGGTCTGGGAAGGAGCCCCTCCCCTGATGCGGTTCACGGCCTGGAACCTCGCGGGCTTTCTCCTCTCTTTTCTCCCCTTTGCCGCCTGGCTCTGGATCTGGCCGTTCCTGGGTTGTTCCCTCCCCCGTTATGGGCGGGTGGGGATCGGCCTGGCGGGGGGGATGGCGCTGATCGCCGCGGTGCTTCCCTATCGCCCCGAGACGGGGCGGCCCCTGCTGACCTGGTGGCTGGCCGCCCGATGGCCGGGTGATCCGACGCTGGCCTCCTGGGGGGTCCGGGAGGTCCTGTGGGGGATCGGGACAGCGGTCGGCCTCGGAAAGCTCGGGTGGACGTATCGGCGCACCGCCCGGCCGTTGCATCGGAACCGGCTGGCTTACGGGCTTCTGGGCGCCCTGCTGATCACGCTGGGGGAGGGTCTGGCGTGGACCCCCCGGGCGGACTGGATCATGCTGGGGTGGGGGATCCGGGCCGCAGGGATGGGTCTCATCGGGGTGCTCTCCCGGCTTTCCGAGTTGCCCTCTCTGCAACGCATCGGACGGGCGCTTGTCGTTTTCATGTTCGGCTGGATCCTGCAGGGCAGTCTGATCGGAGGCGTCCTGGCCGGGCTCCGATGGATCCGCGATGGCCATCTGGCGCTCATCCCCGCTGGGATCGAGATCGCCCTGGCTGCGCTGGTGGTGGCCCTGATGACCATGCTCCTCGGCTGGCCGCTGCAGCAATGGCTCCGACGCCAGCTCCTGCCCTCTGTGGAGGATCCCGCCGCCCTGGTCCGCGGGTATGCCCAATCCATCAGCAACCTGCTGGACATGCAACAGGTCGCGCGGGCCGCTTTTGCCGTGTTGCAGGGGGCTTTCGGGCTTCGGCAGGGGTGGCTGATTTTGTTCGAAGATCAACCCAGCGGTGGGGTGGAAGCCCGGGCGATCGCGGGCCTGGGGGAGGCCCCCTCGGAACCGGGCCGCCTCGCTCCAGACAGCCCGATCCTGCAGGCGTGGCAGGAGGGTCGGCCCCTCACGCAATATCAGATCGACTTCGGGGCGGCTTTCCGGGGGGCGAGCGAGGAGGAGCGACGCTGGTTACAGAGCCTGGGGGTGGAGCTCTTCGTTCCCATCCGATCCCAGGCCGTGCTGCTGGGCTGCCTCGCCCTGGGGGCGCGGGGCGGCGTGGCCGCCTACACCTCGGCGGAGGTGGATCTGCTGGCCTCGATCGCGGAGCAGACGGCGGCGGTGTTGCAGAACATCCGCCTGGTGGAGGACCTGCGGCGCTTGAATCTTCGCCTGGCGGAGCTGAATGAAGATCTGGCGCGGACAGCGCGACGCCTGGAGAAGCTGGACCGGGCCAAGACCCATTTCATTGAGATCGCTTCCCACGAATTGCGCACCCCTCTGACCCATATCCGCGGGTATGCGGATCTGCTAACGGAGGCCCTGGGGGAGCAGGGGGAAGCGGATGAAACCCTGGGGCGGATCCTTCAGGGGCTTCGCCGCTCGGCCCTCCGTCTGGAAGAGATCGTCAACGCTATGCTGGATATCTCCCAGATCGACGCGGAGGCCCTCTCGATCTATCCGATCTCCATCCAGATCCCCACCCTGATCCGCATGGCGGTGGAGCCTCTGGAAAGGGCGATCGCCGAACGCCGCCAGCGGCTGATCCTCGAGCCCATGGAGGATCTCCCCGTAATCTACGGGGATTTGACCCGTCTGGTGCAGGCCCTGCGTCACATCGTGCAGAACGCCATCAAGTTCACACCCGATGGGGGGACGATCACCATCCGCGCTCGATCTGTTCCCCCGGAAGAGGGGGAGGGATCGGCGGCGTATGTGGAGATCGCCGTGCAGGACACGGGGATCGGGATCGATCCGGAGGATCAGGCGCTGATCTTTGAGAAGTTCTATCGGGTGGGGCCGATTGAGCTCCACTCCACCGGATCGGTGAAGTTTAAGGGCGCGGGACCGGGTCTGGGGTTGCCCATCGCCCGAGGGATCATCGAGGCCCACGGCGGGCGGATCTGGGTGGAAAGCCCGGGCTACGATGAAACCCGATGCCCGGGAAGCACATTTTATATCTGGCTCCCCGTGGCCCCTCGCGCAGGAGAAACACCGAGCAGGGAATAGAGGGCGGGAGCTCCAGGCAGGACCAGGGTGCGGACAGCCTCGCTGTCCGCACCCTGGTTGTTTCCATAAGAAGTGCAGCGTGTTCGTATACCCCCTGTTCGTGCCTTGACAGCAGGCTTTCTTATGCATACAATGTTTCTGAAAAGTTGATCTCATTTTCACATTTGTGAGCCCCCATGGACGACGAGCGGCTGGCGGAGATTGCGTCCTGGTATTACGAGGAGGGGCTGGATCAGGCGGCGATCGCCCGGCGGCTGGGCTGCTCGCGTTCGATGGTTTCGCGTTACCTCAAGGAAGCCCGGGCCCGGGGCCTGGTGGAGATCCGGGTTCGACATCCCCTCAAGACCGATCCCCTTCTCGCGAAAGCCCTTCAGGGCGCTTTCCCGCTTCGCGAAGCCCTGGTTCTGGCGGATCCCCCTTCCGATCCCCGTTCGCTCCTGCGCCGCCTGGGGGAGCTGGGGGCCCGGGCGTTGCAACAGCGGCTGCGCCCCGGGATCCGCATTGGGGTGAGCTGGGGGACGGCGGTATACGAGGTGGTGCGGGCGATGCCGGAGCTTCCCGTGAGCCGGGCCCAGGTGGTTCAGATCATCGGCGCTCTGGGCGCCGGCGATCCCATGATCGATGGTCCGGAGCTCGCCCGCTGGCTGGCGGAGAAGCTGAACGCTCCGGTCCGCCATCTCCACGCGCCGCTGCTGGTGGAGGGCGAAGCGGTGGCCCAGGCCCTGCGAAGCGAGCGGGCGATCGCCGAGACCCTGGATCTGGCCCGCAGGGTCCATGTGGCCCTGATCGGGATCGGCTCGGTGGATCCCCGGCTCTCCAGCCTGCGGCGGGCCGGCTATCTGACGGAATCCGATCTGGAGGCGCTTCGGGCCGCCGGGGCCGTAGGGGATGTGCTGGCCCGGGCCCTGGACGCGGAGGGGAACCTCCTGGATCATCCCCTGAACCGTCGGGTGATCGGCCTGGAGCTCGAGGCGCTGCGTCGGATCCCCACGGTGATCGCTGTGGCCGGGGGCGTCGCGAAGGCTCCCGCGATCCGGGCCGCGTTGCGCGGCGGCTATCTCGATGTGCTGGTCACCGATGCGGAAGCTGCTGCCGCTGTCTTAACTCTGGAGGGAGCGATGGTCTATGCATGACACACCGACGGTTTCCGCTCTGGAGGTCGCCCTTGATCTCCCCCGGGAGCGCCTGATCGAATGGCTCTATCAGATGCATCTGATCCGGGCCTTTGAGGAGACGGTCGAGCAGCTCTACGCCGCGGGGAAGATGCACGGCACCATGCACCTGTCCATTGGCCAGGAGGCGGTGGCCGTGGGGGCGATCGCCGCTCTCCGTCCGGATGACTATATCACCTCCACGCATCGCGGCCATGGCCATGCCATCGCGAAGGGGCAAGATATCCGGGCGATGCTGGCGGAGCTGCTGGGGAAGGAGACAGGCGTCTGCCGGGGACGGGGCGGGTCGATGCACCTGGCGGATCTGGAGCGGGGGAACCTGGGCGCCAACGGCATCGTCGCCGGCGGGATCCCGATCGCCGTCGGCGCGGGGCTCAGCATCCGCATGCAGGGGCAGGACCGGGTGGTGCTGTGCTTCTTCGGCGACGGGGCGGCCAACCATGGCAACTTCCATGAGGGCCTGAACATGGCCGCCATCTGGCGGCTCCCTGTGGTCTTCCTTTGCGAGAACAATCAATACGCGATGTCCGTGCCGATCCGGAAGGCGATGGCAGTGCCCCGGGTGGCAGACCGCGCGGCTGCCTACGGCATCCCCGGCGAGACGGTGGACGGCATGGACGTCCTGGCGGTCTACCGGGCGGTGCGCACGGCGGTGGATCGGGCCCGGCGTGGGGAAGGCCCCACCCTCATCGAAGCGATCACCTATCGCTATAAGGGGCATTCGAAGAGCGACCGCCAGGTCTACCGCACGAAAGAGGAGGTGCAGGCCTGGATGGCCCGGGATCCGATCGCCCGCTTCCGCGCCTGGCTGATCGCTCACGGATGGCTCTCGGAGGCCGAAGCGGCGGGGATCGAGGCGCAGGCCCGACAGGTCGTTGAAGAGGCCCTGCGGATTGCAGAAGGGGACCCTGAGCCCCGGGTAGACCAGCTGACCGAAGGGGTCTATGCCGAGGATCCCCATATGCCGCCCCTCTGGATCCGCCAGACGTTTGGGCCGGGAACGGCCGTGGAGCCCCCTCCGGGGACGCGGGAGCTCTCTTACGCGGAGGCGCTGCGGGAGGCGATGGCTCAGGCCATGGCTGCCGACGAGCGGGTCTTCCTGATAGGCGAGGACATCGGGGTCTACGGTGGGGCCTTCGGGGTGACCCAGGGGCTGATCGAGCGGTTTGGGCCGGATCGGGTGCGGGATACGCCGATCTCCGAGAACACCATTGTGGGGGCCGGGGTGGGGGCCGCCCTCACCGGCATGCGCCCGATCGTGGAGATGCAGTTCATGGATTTCGTCACCCTGGCGATGGAGCAGACCGTCCTCCAGGCCGCCAAGGTCCGCTACATGTTCGGGGGGAAGGCCCGCGTTCCGCTGGTGCTGCGGCTCCCCGGAGGCTCCGGCACAGGGGCGGCGGCTCAGCACTCCGAGAGCCTGGAGGCGTGGTTTGTGCACGTGCCCGGATTGAAAGTGGTGGCGCCCGCCACGCCCTACGATGCCAAAGGGCTGCTCCTGGCCGCCCTGGCCGATGAGAACCCGGTGATCTTCGTGGAGCACAAGCTGCTCTATCGAACCCGCGGGCCGGTTCCGGAGGAGCCGTATGTGGTCCCTCTGGGACGGGCAGCGGTGCGGCGGCCCGGGCGCCACGTGACCGTTGTGGCCTATTCCGTAATGGTGCTGCGTGCTCTGGAGGCGGCAGAGCGGCTGGCGGCGGAAGGGATCGAGGCGGAGGTGATCGATCTGCGCACCCTGAAACCCTATGATGCGGAGACGGTGATCGCCTCGGCGAGGAAGACCGGCCGGCTGCTGATCGTGCACGAGGCGCCGCGGCTGGGCGGCTTCGGGGGGGAGCTGGCCGCCGCCATCGCCCAGAGTGAAGCCTTCGCGTATCTGGAGGCGCCCATTGTGCGGCTGGGCGGTGCGGATGTCCCGATCCCCTATCATCCGCGCCTGGAGCGGGCGGCGGTTCCCCAGGTGGAAGATATCGTCGAGGCGGCCCGGCGGCTGGCACGCTTGGAGATCTGATGGAGGAGGCTTGGGAACGCATGCCGGTCCCGGTGATCATGCCCAAGTTCGAGATGGCTCAGGAGAGCGGGAAGATCCTCCGCTGGCTCAAACAGGAGGGAGAGCCGGTGGCGAAGGGCGAGCCCATCCTGGAGGTGGAGACCGATAAGGTCGCCATGGAGGTGGAGGCGCCGGCCAGCGGGACCCTGGTGGGGATCCGGGCGGGGCCTGGCGAGGTGGTGCCCATCGGCCAGCCCATCGCCTACATTCTGCAGCCCGGCGAAGCTGGGGAAGCCCCTTCCCCCATGCCCTCCGCGCCGGCGGTTCCCCAGGTCCCCCGGGCGACCCCGGTGGCTGAGCGCATCGCCCGGGCCCATGGCGTGGATCTCCATGCGATCGCCGGCACCGGGCCAGGCGGACGGGTGACCAAAGCGGATGTGGAGGCTTACTTAGCCGGGCGCGCTCCGGTAGAAGCGGAAGGGAAGATCCCCGCGGTCCCCGCGGCGCGGCGGCTGGCCCGGGAGCTGGGGGTGGATCTGCACACGGTGCGGGGGACCGGGCCCGGAGGTCGGATCCAGTCGGAGGATGTGCGGCGGGCGGCGGAGGCCTTGCGCCGGGTTGCGGAGCCGGAAGCCCCCGCCCCTCCGGCGATCCGTCGGCGGGTGCCGCTGGCCGGGATGCGGCGGGCCATCGCGGAGCGGATGCTCCGAAGCGTGCGGGAAGCGCCCCAGTTCACGGTCAGCGTGGACGTGGAGATGAGCCGGGCGCTGGCCCTGGTGGAGGATCTGGCGACGTGGATGGAGCGGGAGGGCGGGCCCCGGGTGACCCTGACGGCCTTGCTGGTGAAGGCCTGCGCCTGGGCGTTACGGCGGCATCCGGCGCTCAACGCGACTCTGGAAGGGGAAGAAATCCTGGAATGGGAAGCCGTAAACATCGGCGTGGCGGTCGCTGTGCCCGAGGGCCTGGTGGTCCCGGTGATC
This sequence comes from Thermoflexus sp., assembly GCF_034432235.1. NCBI lineage: Bacteria > Bacillati > Chloroflexota > Thermoflexia > Thermoflexales > Thermoflexaceae > Thermoflexus > Thermoflexus sp. The sequence goes on from NZ_DAOUCJ010000026.1 coordinate 34,795, forward strand.
CACGATGTCGATCGACGAGGGCTGGTGGAGATCGCGCAGGTTCTGGAGGAGAAAGCGAAGCGGGCGCGGGAGGGACATCTGCGCCCGGAGGATGTGCTGGGAGGGACCTTCACCCTGTCGAACCTGGGGATGTATGGCGTGGACCGGTTCACGGCGATCCTGAATCCGCCCCAGGCGGCCATCCTGGCCGTGGGCCGGGTGGCGAAGCGGCCGGCGGTCGGCGAGGGGGATCGCGTGGAGGTGCGCCCGATGGCCACTCTGACCCTGACGGCGGATCACCGGATCGTGGACGGCGCCCAGGCCGCCCGCTTCCTGGACGACCTGCGGATGGTTCTGGAACGCCCGGGGATCATGCTGGGATAGGAGGACGTTGGATGGCGGAGTCCTCAGCTGGGTCGTCTACCGGGACCCAGATAGTGACGTTGTCTGAGCGCCTGGTGATCATGCGAATGGAAGCCTCCTCGGCGGAGGAGGTGATCCGTCAGCTGGCTGCCCGGCTCGAGGCGGAAGGGTTTGTCCGCCCGTCTTTCGTGGAAGCCGTGCTGGAGCGGGAGCGGACTCATCCCACTGGTCTTCCTCTGGCGGGGGATCTGCATGTAGCGATCCCTCATGCCGATGTCGTGCACGTGATCTCGCCGGCCCTGGCGATCGCTACCCTGGCACGGCCGGTGATTTTCCGCAATATGGTGAACCCCGAGGAAATGGTGCCGGTCTCCATCGTGATCCTGATGGCCTTAGATGAGCCGCATTCCCAGATTGAGATGCTGCAGCGCCTGGCGGCTTTCTTCCAGGAGCCTCAGCGTGTTCGGCAGGTTTATGAGGCTCGAACTGCTGAGGAGCTGATCCAGGCGTTGGATCTTCTGAGCTGAGACGGGGAGGTGCCTATGGCTCAACCCAAGCGTGTGCTGGTGGCGTGCGGCACGGCCATCGCTACTTCCACGGTGGTAGCCAAGGCGATCGAGGAGGGGCTGGCCGCGCGGGGCATCTCGGTGATCACCCGCCAGTGCAAGGCGGCAGAGGTCCCCGCGCTGGCGAAGGATTTCGATCTGGTGGTGACCACCACCCCTGTGCCCTCGGATATAGGGGTCCCGGTGATCCAGACGCTGGCCTTCCTGACAGGCATCGGGAAGGATCAGGTGCTGGATCAGATCGCCGAGATCCTGCGCCGCTCTGGGTAGGCCAGGGTGTTATCCGGGTTTTCGCGGTCCGTGGGGGGTAGGGGCGTGGTTTTTTCCCATCAGCGTGGATTCAAGAGAAGGAGGTGATCGGGGCAAATACACAGTCTTCGAGGTTCAGCAGGGAAACGGCTGCGGATTCTCAAAATCTCGATTTATGATTTCGACCCTCACCAGAAAGGAGGTAGCCATGGAAGTCTTCCTGAGCACCCTGAAGGCCATCATCGACAATCTAGGGGCTACGGTCGCGTTGCCGATCATCATCTTTCTGTTTGCGGTCGCCCTGGGCGCGCAACCCGGGCGTGCCTTCCGGGCCGGCGTGACCATCGGCATTGCCTTCATCGGGATCAACCTGGTCATCGGCCTGATGTGGACCAACCTGTCTGAGGTCGCCCAGGCGATGGTGAAGAACACGGGCATCCAGCGGGATGTAGTGGATGTGGGGTGGCCATCGGCCGCGGCGATCGCCTTCGGCTCCGCCGTCGGCCTCTGGGTGATCCCCCTGACGCTCCTGGTGAACATCCTGATGCTGGCAGCTCGCCTCACTAAGACGCTGGACATTGACATTTGGAACTACTGGCATTTCGCTTTCATTGGATCTCTCGTTGTGGCGGCCACGGGCAGCCTGCCGCTCGGCTTGCTGGCTGCGGCGATCGCTGCGGCACTCGCCCTGTTCTTCGCGGATTGGACGGCACCGGCGGTTCAGCGTTTCTATGGGCTGCCTGGGATCTCCATTCCTCATCTCACCACAGCTCCTGGGGTGCCCATCGCCATCGTGGTCAACTGGATCATCGACCGCATCCCGGGTTTACGGGATGTGCAGGCGGATCCGGAGGCGATCCGGCGCCGGCTGGGCGTCGCGGGGGAGCCGGTGATCCTGGGCCTGATCATCGGACTGGTGCTGGGGATCCTCGGCTTCTATAACGCCGGTGACGTGCAGACAGTAGTGGTGAAAGTGCTCAAGACGGCGATGAACTTGGCAGCGGTGATGCTGCTTTTGCCGCGGATGGTCCAGATCCTGATGGAGGGCCTGATCCCGGTCTCAGAGGCAGCGCGGGACTTTATGCAACGGCGAGCGGGGGGACGGGAGATCTACATCGGTCTGGATTCGGCCATCCTCATCGGTCACCCGGCGGCCATCTCGACGGCGCTGGTGCTGGTGCCGGTGGCCATCCTGCTCAGTGCTATCCTGCCCGGCAACCGCGTGATCCTCTTTGCCGACCTCGCCGTAATCCCCTTTGTGGTGGCGATGTTTGCCCCATTGATGCGGGGGAACATCTTCCGGATGATCATCGCCGGCACCCTCACCCTCGCGGTGGGCTTTTACATCGCCACCGGGATGGCGGATCTGTTCACTGCGGCAGCGGTGGCCTCAGGCTTTAAGATGCCGGAGGGTGCGGTGCGGATCACCAGCATCGCCGATGGCTTCCTCTGGCCGCCATTCGTCTTTGTGAGCGCCGTGCGGCTGGCAGGGGTGGTGGGGCTTCTGATCCTGCTGATCCTCCTGGCAGCAGCCCTCTTCCTATACCAGCGGAATCCGAAGGCCTGGGAGGTGGCCGCCGGGGCACCGGCCGAGGCCTGAGGGGTTTCGTCTGCGAAAAAGCAGGGGAGTGGGGGCTCCATCCTCCACTCCCCTGAACGGACACGCGAGGCCGGCCGTTCGCTGTGCCTCTGGTGGAGGTTCCAGTCATCCATCTCGACGATCGGGAGGAAGTTATGGGTGGACTTGCTCAGTGGATCAATGCGCTGATGAGCTGGATCGTCCAGACCGCGGGAGTCGCGGTGATGATGCCGATCATCCTGTTCCTGCTCGGCCTCCTCTTCGGGGCTTCACCCGGGCGGAGTTTCCGAGCCGGTCTGCGCGTGGGGATCGGCTTCACCGGCCTCTTCCTGGTGCTGGGCATGCTGATCAACGGGCTTTCCCCCGCTGTTCAGGCGATGTCCAAGCGGTTTGCCCTGCCTTTAGATATCCCGGATATCGGCTGGCCTGTTCTGGCAGCGATCAGTTTTGGAACCCCTTTCGCATTCACGGTTTTTATTGTTATTTTCGTGTGGAACCTGGTGTTGATTTTGATCGGATTTACCAAAACTCTGGATGTTGATCTCTGGAATTATTGGTCCATGGCTTATGTGTTCTCGATGATTTGGGCGGTGAGTCAGAATGTGTTGCTGGGCTTGCTGGGAGCGATGATCTAGGCCGCTTTTCTTTTCAAGCTGGCTGACTGGACGGCTCCGGTTTTAAGTGGTTATTTCAAAATGCCGGGTATTTCGTTGCCCCACGGCGATACGGTGATCTGGGCTCCGATCGGATTCGCGCTGGACGCGCTCTGGGAACGCATCCCCCGCCTCCAGGAGATCTCGATCGATCCGGAGACCATCCAGCGTCGGTTAGGGATATTCGGGGAGTCGGCCATTGTGGGGTTGATCATTGGGTTGTTGATCGGTATCCTGGCTTATTTGAAGCCTGGGATGACAGCAGAAGATGCGGCTGCGATCCTCAAATTGGGGATTACCACCGCTGCCTTCATGGAGCTGATGCCCCGGATGATCGCTTTGCTGATGGAAGGGCTGATTCCCATCTCGGATAGCGTGCGAGCCTTCATGACCCGTCGATTCCCCGGGCGCGAGCTGTATATTGGGCTCGACGCCGCCATCGTGACCGGTTTCCCCGCCATCGTGGCGACCGCACTGATCCTGATCCCGCTGGCGCTTCCCATCGCCGCGTTGCTTCCAGGGAATCGGGTGCTCCCCTTTGCGGATCTCTCAGTATTCGTCTTCCTGCTCATCTGGGCTGTGGCGCCGTCCCGGGGCAACATCTTCCGTGGGGTTCTGAATGGAGTGCTGGTTTTCATCCCCTTGATGTTGCTGGTGGCCACTGATACAGCCCCCGTGGTGACTCAGATCGCACATCCGGTCGGAGCGCAGGTGCCGGCCGGTCAGACAGTGACCGCGATGGCGGCTGGCTTCAAGACACTCTCCTGGCCGATCCTGGAGATCTTCTGGTTCCTGAGCGGCTATCGCACCGATCTTCCACGCTTGATCCTGGCGCTGGCGTATCTGGCCGTCTATTTCGGCTTGTGGGCGCTGGTTTGGCGCCGGCCTCAAGCTTTTCTGGAGGCACCGCAAAAATAGGTGAAGACAGGAGGCGGCCTCCCCATGGGGATCGTGCATCGGCGGAAGCCCGAGGGATGGGACTGGGAGGGCGTGCCCGTGGTCCCTTACACCGGACCAGGAGGAGTGTGTGGATCCCGGCGGGTGCTGATCGGCCCCCGGGAGCACGCTCGCTATTTCGTCCTCCGCTATTTTGAGCTTCCTCCCGGATGCCGTTCCAGCCTCGACGTCCATCCTCACGACCACGGCGTGGTGGTCCTGCGGGGGCACGCTCGCGCCCGCCTGGGTTCGGAGATCGTGGAGGTTCAGGCGGGCGATGTGCTCTATATCCCGCCCATGGAGCTCCATCAGTTTGAGAACATCGGCGAGGAGCCTTTCGGGTTCCTGTGTGTGATCCCGAATAAGGCGCTGCTTCAGAGGAAGCCATCGGAGGAGGAAGGATGATCGCTTATACCCGGGCGGTGATCTATCACGGCCGGGAGGATCTCCGCATCGCGGATGTGCCTCTGCGGCCCCTCGCCGAAGGGGAAGTGCTGGTGCGGATCCGGGTCTGCGGCCTGTGCCCGGGGGAGATCATGGACTGGTATATGGCCCGGAAGGCGCCCCTCACCCCCGGCCACGAGCTGGTTGGAGAGGTGGTGGAAGTAGGGCCGGGGGTGACCTCCTTCCAGGGTGGGGAGCGGGTGGTGGTGCACCACCATGCGCCATGCGGGGCCTGCCGATTCTGCCAGCGGGGCGATTACGTGCACTGCCCGACCTGGCGGTCCACCCGCCTGATCCCGGGCGGGCTGAGCATGTATGCGATCGTCCCGCCTCCGATCGTGGAACGGGATCTCCTCCCGATCCCGCCGCATGTTTCCGATGAGGTCGCGGCGTTCACGGAGCCCCTGGCGACGGTGGTGAAGGCCCTGCGGCGGGCCGGATTGCGCGCCGGGGATCGAGTGGCGGTGATCGGGCTAGGGGTGATGGGGTTGCTGCACGGGATAGTGGCGCTCCGCTGGGGCGCGGAGCGGGTCTGGGGGATCGATCGCATCCCCGCCCGCCTGGAGATCGGGGCGCAGCTCGGGCTCGCCCCGGTCTCCGCTTCCGGGGCGGCCGAGCGGATCCGCGCGGAGAGCGAGAGGCTGGGGGCCGATCTGGTCGTGGTCGGCCCCGGATCCGTGGAAGCGATCGACCTGGGGTGGTCCCTTGTCGCCTCTGGAGGAACCCTGTTGCTGTTCACGCCGACGCCCCCGGAGGCCCGCTGGCCGGTGGACGTCCACACGCTGTATTTTCGGGAGATCCGGGTGATCCCCAGTTACTCCGCCGGCCCGCCGGATATGCAAGAGGCGCTGCGCCTGCTCGCGGAAGGCCTGCCCGTGGAGCGCCTGATCACCCACCGGCTGCCGCTGGAGGAAACCCCGCGGGGCTATCAGGCCATGCGGGCCTATGAGGCATTAAAGGTGCTCGTTTATCCATAGCCGGGTGAGGTTTACGAAGGCATTCCGAATGGAATGGCGCTTCATCGCCAACCCTCCGGCTCACCGGGTTACGGCGCCCTGGCCTTCCCGCACGGCCAGGGGGAGATACAGCCAGGGGATGTTCCCCCGCACGATCACCCCCGTCCGCCAGGTCCGGCCCTCCCCATCCCGGATCAGCGCCCCATCCGGATGCAGATAGGGCCACGGACGGTTAAAGGGCGGCGCGTTCAGGATCAGGATCCCGTCCCGCTCCTCCGTCT